>CAZDJY010000046.1:0-9808 GCA_964505835.1 uncultured Zetaproteobacteria bacterium
GTATCACTTGTTGCTCAATAAAATGGAAAATAGTTGATATAACAAAAGCATAGAGCAGGACTTCCGGTGCGCTCCTGATTTTCCGGTGAGTAAGGCGTTAGGCTTTCTTTAACCGATGGGTACCTGATTTCAGTTTGAAATGACCGGCATCGGACGCATTCAGGCGAACAACCACCTGTACCGTTTCATCGCCAGATTTCTTGGAAAGCACCTCGCCGTGTTCATGGCAAAAAGCCATCGCTTTACCGTCTGAAAGGTCAAGCGTAAGGCTTAACTCCAGCTTACCCTGATTCAGCCACTCGGCCAGCATGCCCATCAGTTCATCCAGCCCCTGCCCTGTCGTGGCTGAAATCACCATGCGGCTGTCGGCAATGGATTCGCCTATATGGGATTGCAGATGCGGAGCCAGATCGGCCTTATTCAGCACTTCCAGCATCGGCGGGGCGAGATCACCGACCAGACCGAGCTGCTCCAGGGTTTGCTCCACAACCTTTCCCTGCTCGGCAAACATCGGATCAGCTGCATCGCGCACATGCAAAATCAGATCGGCCTCAATCACCTCTTCCAGCGTCGCCTTAAACGCATCCACCAGTTCATGCGGCAGCTCCTGCACAAAGCCCACCGTATCGGAGAGCATCAGATGCTGGCCAGTTGGCAGCGCCAGCTTGCGCAAGGTCGGATCGAGCGTAGCAAACAGCTGATCAGCCACATAGACATCGGCCTCGGTTAAGCGGTTGAACAGCGTTGATTTTCCGGCATTGGTATAACCGACCAGTGCCACCGTCGGAATCGCCTTGCGTTGCCGGCCGGAGCGCTGCGTGGCACGCATACGGCTGACCTTCTCAAGATCCTTTTCCAGCGACTGGATACGCCCCCGAATCATACGCCGATCAAGCTCAATCTGACGTTCACCCGGGCCGCCCATGAAACCGAAACCGCCGCGCTGCCGCTCCAGATGGGTCCAGCTGCGTACCAGTCGTCCAAGCTGGTAATTCAGGCTCGCCAACTCGACCTGCAACACACCTTCACGGGTTCGGGCGCGGGATGCGAAGATTTCAAGGATCAACCCGGTGCGATCGACCACCTTTGCATCAAGCGCCTTTTCCAGATTGCGCTGCTGCACGGGCGTAAGCGGATGATCAACAAACACAACATCGGCTTCATTGATCTCCACCTGCAGGCGAATATCCTTGATCTGCCCTGAGCCGAACAATGTTCCGGCCGCCACCCTGCGCACAGGCTGGCGAATGCTGTGAACCAGCTGGCAGTGGCTGGCCTCGACCAGCCGATCAAACTCCTCGGCGCGCGATTTCCACGCATAGTCACCCAATCGCAGACTGGCCAGTTCAGGATGCACACTGATGGCAAAATCATCAGGCTGCTTTGTCTCCCATGTGTCGCTCAAATCAGCGCCTCCGAAAGTTTTAACTGTAAAAATTCCGCCTGGCCGAATAGCGCATCAGGCTGCTGATGCCTGAACCATGTGACCTGGCGTTTGGCATATTTGCGCGTTGCCGTAATACCCTTTTCAATCGCCTCATCCAGGCTCAGGTCACCATGCAAATGATCCAGCAACTGACGATAACCGACCGCGCGGCTGGCCGGATGCGTATCGGGCAAATTCAACCCATCCAACCAGCGCACTTCGTCCAGCCAGGCGGCATCGAGCATCGAATGAAAACGCTCGGCGATCCTTTGGCGCAATACATCACGCTCGACGTGCAACACGAACACCGGGCAATCGATATCCATCGATTCACGCATTCCTTCAGCCTGCCATGCGCTGAGCGGCGTACCACTGCTTTCGAATACGCACAGAGCGCGCATGATGCGCTGCGTGTCTTTCGTCTTAAGGCGCATGGCCGTTGCCGGATCACACTGGCTGAGCAGCTCATGCAAATAAGGAGTTCCGTGACTGCTTTGCAACGCCTCGAAGTGAGCCCGCACCTCCGGTTTCTCAGCCGGGATATTGGCAAAGCCCTGCAACAGGGCGCGCAGATACAAACCTGTACCGCCGACCAGCAACGGCGTCCGCCCCTGCCTGTTCTCAGAACGAATCACCTGCCCGGCAGCCGCTGCCCAGCGGGCGGCGGAATACTGGTCGGGTAATTCGCAACAATCGACGAGGAAATGGGGAATCTGCTGACGCTCGTCCGCAGTAGGTTTTGCCGTGCCTATATCAAGGCCTTGATACACCTGCATCGAATCGCAACAGATGATGCTGGTGCCATGTTCAGCCGTAAGATGCATAGCGAGTCTGGATTTTCCGGTTCCGGTCGCCCCCATTAAGGCCACGGCATGCAAATGATCGGTCAATCCTTCTCCCGGGGTGAACGTACCGTTTCCAGTATATCCACCATCTGATCAACCTGAGTGCCGATATCCTGATTCTCCATAATCTCGGTGTCCTCGCGTACAAAAAAACGGATAGCCAGCATCCAGAACGGACTAAGCATCAGACTAAGCGCGATCACAGCGATAGCCATCTGGTGCCCGCCTTCATTAAGCAGGCCGATGGATACACCCAGCGAGGCCAGCAAAAAGGACAGCTCGCCGATCTGGCTTAACATGCCGCCGGTCAGCAAGGCCATCGACCAGGTTTCCCCCAGACTGCGCAGCACCAGCGCATTGATGCCCGAGTTCAGCGCAAAGACGGCCAGCGTCACCATGGCCACATAGCCGAGATTGCTGAGGATGAACGGAATATCAACCAGCATGCCGACCGACATAAAGAAGATCGCCACGAATACAACGTACAAGGAGCGCAGATGCTCTTCCACCCATTCCGCCTGATCCGAAGCATTGAGGATCATGCCGGCCAGAAATGCGCCGAACGGGGCTGACAGACCGATCCACGAGGTCAGGGCGGCCGCAGAAAAGCACAGCAATAAACCCATCATGATCTTGCGATCCAGGGTTAGTTTCAATGATTCGGGTATATGCCAGCCGGGCCTCTGCATCAGCCAGAAAGCCAGCGCCACAAGAATAGTGCCGCCGACCACCTGCGCGGATATCTCCCTGACCGATACCTCGTCCGCGCCAAGGGTGCCGAGGATGATCATAATCGGTACGATGGCCATATCCTGCATCAGCAGCACACCCAAAGCATTCTGCCCGAATGGCGTGTTCAACTCGCCCGAATCCTTGAGCATGGTCAGCACCACCGCCGTCGAACTCATACTGATAAGAAACCCGAACAGCAGCCCCGCCTGCCAGGGCCAGCCCAAAAACCAGGAACCCAGCGAACAAATGCCCACACTCAGAGCCATCTGGGCAATCGTGCCGAGCACAGCGATACGCCAGCCGGCGATCAGGCGCGGCAAGGAAACCTCCATGCCGATGAAGAACAGCAGCATGATCACGCCGATTTCACCGACATGACGCAGCAACTCCTGATCCTCGACCAGTGCCAGCCCCGACGGGCCGGCGACAAGCCCGGTGACGATATAGGCAACCGCCGCCGGCACGCCGAAATAGCGTAACACATAGGCCAGCAGCATGGCGCAGCCCACGACCCCGACAATGGCAAACAAAACCTCGTTCAATTCCATGCTGAAAGCCTAGCCTATCCTGCCATATTTTTCATGTATTGCTTTAGCATGTGAGTGTAAGTTTATGTTAATAATGGCTATTCCTTTCTTCCAAAAAGTCGTTCTAGATCATTCAAGGACAGGCGCACATAGGTCGGCCGACCATGATTGCACTGAGCGATATTCGGGGTTTTTTCCATCTCGCGCAACAGGGATTCCTGCTCTTCAGGCGACATCAAACGCCCGGCCTTGATCGAGCCCTTGCAGGCACGATTGCCCAGCCAGCGTTCCAGCACCCGGCCCATACCACTATCCCCGGCTTCGCCTTGTGTACCGATCAGCATGCATGCATCGACCAGCTCTTCGACCAGCGCTAAAGGGGATTCATCTCCCAGCAGGGCCGGCACGGCGCAGATTTGCACGCAATCACCGAGCGTAAGCTGAACGCCGAAAGATTCCAGATCCTCCGCATGATCATGCAGCCAGGCCAAGATATGATCCTGCCCCTGCTCGGCCAGCTCCCAAATCACCGGCGTTAATAGCGGCTGACTGGCAAGTTGGCCGCCGCCCAATTGTCGCTTCAGTTTTTCGTAGGTGATGCGCTCATGTGCGGCATGTTGATCGACCAGCAGAACGCCGGCATCGGTCTGCGTCAGAATAAAGCAGCGATGAATCTGGGCCAGCGCATGGCCGAGATTGAGCGGCTGACCATCATCAAGGGCCTCCGCATCATAAGCCCCCCCGTTTTCATGCACACCGGGCGGGGCACTGAACAAAAGATGCTGAACTTCTTCGGACGGCTGCTGCAATCTCTGTTGGAAAGGCTGACGTGAAGGCTGATAGGAAGGACGATACGATGATCCGTGCCGCGATGCATATGCGCCGGTGGACTGATTTGCACCCGTGGACTGACTACCGGATGAATAGTCCCGCCTTTCCCCGACCGAGCCCTGCATCGAGCGCAACGCCTGATGTGTCGGCATGGATGATACCGATTGGCCCATGCGCTCGATCGCAGCGCGGATACATGCCACGAGTGCTGCCCGAACGACTTGCGGCATCTTGAAACGCACCTCGCGCTTGGCCGGATGGACATTGACATCCACATCGGCCGGATCCATGTCGATAAGCATCACCGCAACCGGATAGCGATCATGGAACATCACATCGCGATAGCCGGCCCTGAGTGCGGCAATCAACAATTTATCGCGAATCACCCGTCCGTTAAGCAGGAAAAACATGCGGGTCGAATCCCGATGATGGAAGGTCGGCAGGCCAAGATAGCCCGTCACCCGAATCCCTTCATGCTCGATCGTCTGCTCAATGCTGTTGGCGGCAAATTCCTTGCCCATGATGGCCGTAACGCGTTCTGCCACAGGCTGGGACGGAAGTTCGATGCGTTTACGACCGTCCAGATACAGGCTCATGCCCACACCGGCATGCGCCAATGCCAGGCCGCGCATCACCTCGACAATCGCTGCCTCCTCGGTTTTATCGGTACGCATAAAGCGCAGCCGAGCCGGTGTATTAAGGAACAGATCAAGGATTTCGATACGTGTTCCGCGTCGGAGTGACGCCGGACGCACCTCGGCCTCGGCCCCGCCATCGACGCGCACCTCAACACCGGCTCCGGCCCCCTGCACACCTGTCTGCATGCGAAAACGTGAAACCGATGCAATGGATGGCAATGCCTCGCCTCGAAAGCCGTTTGACGCGATGCAATGCAGATCCTCGGGGCTGCTGATCTTACTGGTGGCATGGCGTTGTAAAGCCAGCGCCGCATCGGCCTCGTTCATGCCGCAGCCGTCATCCTCGACCTCAATACGTTTCTTGCCAGCCCGCTCGATGCGCACCGTGATACGCCTGGCCCCGGCATCGATACTGTTCTCGACCAGCTCCTTGACCACCGAAGCCGGGCGTTCGACCACCTCGCCGGCGGCAATCTGGTTAGCCACCTGCGGCGGCAGGATATGAATCAGATGATCAGGCAACGTCGGGATCAGCCGATCTGTTTCGGCACCGGCAGATTCAGGCCGGTGGAATTACGCATCAGCAAATGCTTGATGGCCCCGCTATTGCCGATCAGGCGCATGCCTGCACCGCGCAGAAGTTTCAGCCCCGGCACATCGTGGGTAAACAACTGATGGAAGCCTTCCATCGCGCCCATCACCGACAACACATCGGGAAGGCGCTGCTTCATATATCGATTGAGCACCGGCAAGCCGCCCCAGTCCTCGTCAAAGCGTTTGGCATCGACGATCTCCTGAGCCAGAACCATCGCATCGCGCAGACCGAGATTCACACCCAGCCCGGCCAGCGGATGAATGGTATGCGCCGCATCACCGATCAGGGCCAGATTCGGACGGACGAAATGTTTGGCCAGCTGGGCCTTCAATGGAAAGGCTGCACGTTCACCCGCCTCAGTGATACGACCAAGCACCGGACCGAAGGAAGCATTGAGTGCCTGCAAAAAGCTTGCATCGTCCATACCCATCAGGCGTTCAGCCTCGCCATTTTCCGCACTCCAGACGATGGAGCACAAATCACCTGACATCGGCAACATAGCCAGCGGACCGGTAGGCAGAAAACGTTGATAGGCCATGCCGCCATGCGGGCGTTCGGGATGAACCGTGGCAACAATGCCCTTTTGATGGAAATCACGCTGATGACAACTGATAGAGGCCTGCTGTCGCAGCCATGAACGGCCGCCGTCGGCGCCGACAATCAATGGTGCAGACAACCTGCGCCCGTCATTTAAAGCCAGCTTCACGCCATCATCAAGCCATTCGATATCCGTCACCTCGGCCGGACAGCAGAATTCGAAATGCTCGGCATCCAGCAATGTTTGATGCATGGCTTTCTGCATCTCGGAATTTTCAACCAGATAACCCAGCGCCTCGGCCCCGATCTCGGCCGCATCGAAGCGGATGCCGCCGGCCTCCTGATTGTCCCAGATGCGCATGCCGCGCATCGGCCCGGCCAACTGCTCCAGATGCTCCCAGACTCCAAGCCCCTGCAATATCTGCACATTGCCGCGAACAATCGCCGAGACGCGGCAATCCCGTCCCAGAGAGCGGCGCACAGGCGCTTCGCCGCGCTCGATGAGCACCACGCGCAATCCAGTGTCCTTCAGTGCACAGGCAAATGCCAGACCCACCATTCCACCGCCGAGAATGATTACATCACTTTGATCATGCCAGGTACTCATTGCTGCGCCTCCATTGCCGGTTTATCGGGTTCCGCATGAGCGGAGTGTTGCGCCAGACCGGCCGCATGCCCGAGCAGCATATCCTTCAGCCCGGGCCATGATTGCATGGCATCCAGCCCCTTGCCGCGCAGCCATTTGGCTCCCGGCAAGGATGCACCAAAGCCGCAAACCATCGCTTCGGTAAAGCCGGCCACCGACAATGCATCCAGCCGACGCTGTTCGGCATAGGCCTCAAGAAGGATGGGTTGCCCGGGATCGCGATGGCCGAGTTCGCTATCCAGTTCCTGCACCAGCACCTCCACATCCCGCAAACCCAGGTTCATGCCTTGCCCGGCCACCGGATGCACGGTGTGCGCCGCATTGCCGACCAGCGCCACACGGGATGCGGAAAAGCGGCTGGCAAAAGTCAGCTCCAGAGGAAATGCTGCGCGCGCCGATGTCTCGACAACAGCGCCGGTATTGCTCAGTAATTCATCCCCGGCTGCGCGCTGCAATGCATATATAAAGCCTTCATCATCCATGTTCAGCAACTGGCTGGCTTCACCCGGCTGTACGGCCCAGACAATCGAATAACGACCATCGGCCAGCGGTAGAAAGGCCAGCGGTCCGGCCGAGCGAAAACATTCGAAGGCCGTTTGATCATGCGGGCGCTGGCAACGCACCGATGCCACAATCCCGAAACGATTATAATCCCAGCCGTGGGTGGTAATGCCGGCCATGCGGCGAATCTGGCTGTTCGTGCCATCGGCGCCAACGAGCAGCGAGGCGCGAATGCATCTGGCTAATCCGTCCTGATGCAGGCTCACCTCGACCATGTCATCATCAAGACGAATCCCCTGCACCGATGCAGGTAGACACAGCTGCACAGAGGATGCCTCAAGTTGTCGGTAAATCGGCTCCAGCATCGGGCCCATCTCCACGACATGACCGAGTGCTTCCAGCCGGTTTTTCCATTGCGGCTGGATCTCTGTGGCATCCATGTCGACGTGTCCCTGGTTGCCCGGCTCAGCCACATTGATATGACGAATAATGCCCGTGCCTGCTGCAGCAATATCTTCCCAGAGCCCGAGCCGCTCAAGATGCAGCCGCGAGCCGGCATTCAGGGCAATCACCCGTTCCGGGCTGGTGGAGGAAAAGACAGGCTGGCGCAATTCAATCAGGGTAACCCGATAATCCAGGCGCTCCAGGGATAAGGCCAGCGATGCACCCACTGCACCGCCGCCGACAATGATAATATCCACATCTGTTGTCAGTTTGTCAGCCACGTTCATCCTGCCCCCGAAGATAGAACCGCCGCACTTGCCTGCCGCAGGGTGCAGCGATTTTCAATCCTCTATCCTTATCCGTTCAATTTGGATTGCAAGCTGGATTGCAAGCCCGCCGCAGGGATAAAAGACGTTTTCGACTTGACAGAGGCAGCACGCCCGACAATGCTTCGCGCCGTCTTTTCCAAGCCTTTCTTTGTAATGCCGGGATGGTGAAATTGGTAGACACGCCAGACTCAAAATCTGGTTCTCGCAAGAGAGTGCCGGTTCGACTCCGGCTCCCGGTACCATTTTAATGATATTTAAGTCGTTTCACCTTGGCTGCGCATATCGACACATGGGCGCGCGCCGCCCGGCGAACGAAGTCAGAGCGACAGGTGAGCTCTCAGGGTCTTGCTTAGGTCGCGGATGTCCCAGGGCTTAGTGATAACCGTCGGAAGCCCCTCGCCAAGATAATGTTCGACCACCGCATTTTCCTTGTCGTAGCCGGTCATGAAGAGAATGGGCATGTTTTCGTCATTGCGATGGATATGGTTGGCCACCTGCACACCGGTCACCCTGGGCATGATGACATCCAGAATCACCAGTTTGATTTCCTTGCTATGCTCCTTATATATCCGCATCGCCGCATCGCCGTTACCGGCAGTCATCACTCTGTAGTTGGCGCTTTCCAGCAATTGGGCCAGCGCCACACAAACCGATTCATTATCATCAGCCACCAGAATCAGCTCGCCGTTGCCGGGTTCGATTTCCACCGTCTCATCAGCAGTATGCCCGAATTTTTCTCCCTCAAAGCAAGGTAAATACACCTGGAAGGTCGTACCCACACCCTCCTCGGATTCAACCAGCACAGAGCCGCCCATTACTTCGATATTGCTGCGCACCATAGACAGCCCGAGGCCGGTACCCTCACCGCTGGCTTTGGTGGTGAAAAAAGGTTCGAAGATGCGCGCCTGCGTTTCCGGATTCATGCCGCAACCATCATCGGCCACCTGCAAATAAATCCAGGGCACGCGTTTGGGAAGCGGATGATGTTCATCCAGATTTTCGGGCAAGGGTTGCCCATCTCCGGGATTGATGGCCTGCAGGGAGATGCGGATCGTGCCTGTGTCAGCACCCTTGGCCTTGACCGCGTGCTTGGCATTGGTCAGCAGATTCAACAGAGATTGCTGTAACTGCGTCGGATCGCCATGTACTTGTCCATGCTCATCATCCATCTCGCAGCGCAAGTCGATATTCTCGGGAATGGAGACCCGGGCGAACTTCATCAGCTCATTGATAAACGGCTTTATCGGGAAGGTTTTATGCTCCATCACGCCCGTGCGCGAAAAAGCCAGCAACTGACGTATCATGGCAGCGGCTCCGAAGCCCTGATTTTCAACCAGTTGCAAGCGCTCCTTCTCCTTCGGCATCTCTTTAAGCGCCCGTTTTACAAGATAAAGATTGCCCAGCATACCGGCCAGCACGTTGTTGAAATCGTGGGCAATACCACCCACCAGTGTACCGACCGCCTCCATCTTCTGCGACTGGATGACTTGCGATTGAAGCTCGGTCAGTTCCGTGATATCCCGGTGCACAGCGACAAAGGACTGAATGCCATCATTCTCAAGCACTGGCGTGATCGATGTCAGGGCTTCATATTCACTGCCATCAAGACGCGTCCGTGTATGCCGGCCCGACCAGGAGCGGCCGGCCTCGACGGCGGCAAGCATCTGCCGGTAAGCATCACTCGTCTGGCTATTCTCATCTGCACCACCGGCGGCAGTCCAAAGTGGCCAGATCAACGCGCCGGCTACGTTTTCGGG
>CAZDJY010000047.1:0-4509 GCA_964505835.1 uncultured Zetaproteobacteria bacterium
GGCAGGCCATCCATGGCCTGCGCGGAAGCTCTGACTTTTTCAGAGCTTCCTTAGAATGGCCACCAGGATGGCTTGGCACTGGGTTCGTTGCGTGTACCACGCCTCTGATCCACGGACGACTGAGCATCGCCCCTTGAACTCTGGACATCACGCATGTCACGATCACCTCTGTCATGATCGCGCTCATGGTCGCGCTCGGCTTTGTCATGATGATGATCGCGCTCGTGGTCATCATCCTCTTCATCATCGTCATGCTTCTTTTTGTCATGATCATATTTTTTCTGATGCTTCTCGTATTTATCATGATGGTCATCGTCGGCCATGGCCGGAGCCATATTCACCGACCATGCAAAGAACAGGGCAAACATAGTTGCTAGTAATTTCATCATATCCTCCAGTCGCGTTGTGCGAATATTCACAAGCTAGGTTATCGCCAAACCCGGCACTGGTGATGATCGTCACCGGTCAATCGGTTCACAAGCGGAAACTTTCCCCTGTGTATGAAAGGATTCTCAGCCTTAGTTCTTGATATAGTTCAGAAACTGGCTGATACGGCCTTTTCTAAGACCTCGTTGCTCGAATTTTGTTTCGGGTCGATCCGTGTCACGCGGAACGAACCCCCCCTCTCCGGCCATATTCGTCAGTCCCGGTGTTGCATCCAGGATATCGCGCATCCACTCGGCCAGATCAGGCTTGTCGCTAGCCAGCTTGATAAAGCCACCGGGCTTGAGTCGCGACACCAGCAACTCAGCAAAGTCCTTCTGAATCAGCCGCCGCTTGTGATGCCTTGCCTTCGGCCATGGATCAGGGTGATTGATAAACACCCCGTCAAGTTGCTCCTCGGCCACCTGATTCTGCAGCACGAACTGGGCTGGTAATTGGGTAATGCGACAACGCTCAATCACTCCGGCATCCTCCAGGCGTCCAACCGCCTTGGCTACACCCGGCAAATAAATTTCCACGCCAATGAGACACCAATCCGGATGAGTCTGAGCCAGATGAACCAGAAAATCGCCATTGCCAAAGCCGATTTCCATGACTATTGGTGTTTTATCTGGAATTTCAGCATTGCTCAGGGTCATATCTTTGGTGAGCCCGACAACGGGTAGCCATTTCAACAACCGGGCCTCCTGACCCGCTGTAACAAAGCCGTTCTTGCGGCCATGGGTACGGAGTTCCTTTTGACTGAATTGATCTCTGAATTCTTTGGATAAACGCATGATGCGCAAGCTAGCAGGCCTGTTAGCGCAAGCCACGCCCGGAGCTACGCCAAGCGAATCAAAGCGCTACGATGGAACGCCTGACCTCATTGTTGACCTCATCCCCACACAAGCGGAACACGAGCCTCAGGGCAAATTCGATGGCCGTGCCCGCACCGCGACTCGTGGTCAGGAAATCATCCTCAACGACGGCTTCATCAACATATACGGATGAAGGCTGCAAGCTCTCCATTTCATCCCGACACGATGGATATGAGGTTACCCGCATGCCCTCGGTGATCCCGTATGCCGCCAGTGCCGTCGGAGCTGCACAAATCGCGGCGATTGATTTGCGCTCCTCACGCAACCGCTCAACCACGGCTTTGACATTCGAATCATCACGTAACAAATGTGCGTTCGGCAAGCCGCCGGGAAGAACAACCATATCCCAGTCCTGATGCATCACATCCGGCAGTGCTGCATCAGCCTGTAAGCCAATCCCCGAGCGCCCTTTCACAGCCTTGCCATCAAGACTTGCAAGGCATACCTCAACCTCCGCGCGCCTCAAAATATCCACAACGGCAATACATTCGATTTCTTCTACACCTTCGCTAAACGGTACCAGTACCTTAGCCATTACGACTCCTCCTGCATTTGATTCAATAATTCTCCGATCTTCCAATCTGCGGGCGACGCACCGCCGGCCGCAAATGCAAATGCCCCTTGCATCCGCTGCATCACGGCAGCCTCACGCGGCTGACATTCGCCAAGCATAATTCTGCGTTGCCCGCGACTTAAATCCAGTAAATCCGGAAAAATCGCCTTCGGATATGCCTCAAAGCCCAAATTTTCCAGATCCATACTCTGAATATCTTCCCCTACCTGTCGCAGCACAATCTTCTGCCGATCCGCGTACAACTCCGGCTCGCCTTCCGCACCGTTGAAGATCAATGATCTGGGTTGACCGAGCATCGCATTGGCTCGGGCCATCGTTGCAGCATAAGGCGTATGAAATATTCCGTTTAGCTGGCCTGCACAACGCAGCGGATTGAGCAATCGGGCGATTGAATTGGCAAAACTGCGTAACCCCAGCCTTGGGCGCAGTTGATACAAGCGAAACAGCGGCGGACAAGCATCCTCCAGATCCACATAAACAATACCGTGCTTATCCAGTAATACCTGCGCATCAGCAAGTGATGTGGCGCGTGACACCCCTGCCCCGGCCAAGAACTGCCAGGCGGATAGACGCCCCGGAATGTCAGTGATGCCGTGTGCCACCACTTGAATACCATCATCCCGGGCCTTCAGAGCAGCCGCCAGATGCACGGATGCCGCACGCCGCTTGCCGGCATAGCACGGAAGATCCACAGCCCGCTCCAGCCCTATACCTTTACTTCCGCCCATCTGTGCGCGTGCCGCATCGGTGAAGCCGGCCAACTCACTTGCCGTTTCACCTTTCATGCGCAAGCCGATCAGGAAGGCCCCCAGTTGCAGATCATCATCACCGTCAAACAGGGCCAACAATGCCTGCCTGGCCTGCTCCCGGCTTAGATTCTCCGCACCATGCCTGCCGCGGGCTATCTGTCGGATAAAATGGGGCACATCATGCATGGCTCCATTTAACTCTGTCACTGAGCCTCTGGCAATCCATCATCAAGCTGCTTTTAATCCTGCCTCTACAGTGCTACATTGGATGCAGGGCATGATAGGGGCCATGCGGAGGTAGCGTAGTGCTGGCAACTGAGATGAAAAAAACCTTGGCTGTGGTTCTGGCCGGCGGATCCGGCACACGTCTGTATCCTCTGACGGATCATCGGGCCAAGCCTGCCGTACCGATCGGGGGAAAATACCGGATCATCGATTTCACCCTATCCAACTGTCTGCATTCGGACATCCGTCGCATTCTTGTGCTGACACAGTACCGTGCTCATTCACTACTCAAGCATCTGCGCAACGGCTGGTCCGTGCTATCCCCGGAAATGGGCGAATATATCACCGCTATCCCGGCTCAGATGAAGGGCGGAGAACACTGGTATCAGGGAACTGCCGATGCGGTATTCCAGAATATCGATCTGTTGCAATGGAATGATGCCAAATATGTCATTGTGCTCTCCGGGGATCATGTCTACCGCATGGATTACGCCGCTATGCTGCACCAGCACATCGCGCGCAAGGCAGAAGCCACCATTGCCTGTATTCCGGTATCTCTGAACCAGGGTCGGGACTTTGGTGTTGTCGAAATCAATGAATCTCAGTCCATCACCGGCTTCGCCGAGAAACCCGAGCACCCGCGCTGCATGCATGGCAAACCCGACCACTGCCTTGCTTCAATGGGCATCTACATCTTTGATAAGGAAACCTTGATCCGTCATCTGATTGAAGATCAGAATATTCCTGACTCCTGTCATGATTTCGGTGCGGACATCCTGCCCCGATGGGCAAGCTCCGGCAGGGTCTATGCGTATCTTTTTGGCAGCTCGTCCGGGCGCGTATCCGATGATAACTATTGGCACGATGTCGGTACGCTGGATGCCTATTACGAAGCCAATATGGATCTGCTTAAACCGCTACCACCTTTGAATCTGTATCAGAAAGACTGGCCCATTCGTACCTATAGCGGGCAGCAGCCACCTTGCCGCACCGGCCCTTCCGCATCCGGCAGAAGGGAGGAGCTTAGCAATGTCATTATGGGCAGCGGCTCAACAGTGATCGGTGCCAGCGTCCAGCACTCCATTCTTTCACACTTCGTTCATGTCGCACCGCAGGCAGTGGTTGAGGATTCGATCATCTTTAGTGATGTAAGGGTCGGCGAAGGCGCCTGTATAAAGCGTTGCATTATCGATAAACATGTCGAGATACCGGCGCATGAGCGTATCGGCTTTGATCCGGAGGTCGACCGCCAACGCTTCACAATATCCGATAGCGGGGTCACCGTCATACCGATGGGTTATCGATTCAATTAGTGTGAACAGGCCCTAAGCCCATGGACATGCAGTGAATTTCCTTATTCTTCAGCATCTGGCCATTGAAGGGCCGGAATTGATTGGTGTAGCCATCCGCGATGGCGGACACAGCATCCATACGGCAGAGCTATGGCATGAGTCACCCTCTGCCGATCTGCTCAGAGATAAAGACGGCCTGATCATCATGGGCGGTCCGTTATCGGCTAATGATGAGCATCTTGAATCGATCCGCTTCAGTCTGGCCACCATTGAACAGGCTTTGAAACATCAGCTACCGATGCTCGGCATCTGCCTCGGCGCACAACTGATCGCCAGAGCTGCAGGTGGCATGATCAAGCCGTCACCTG
>CAZDJY010000047.1:4609-9736 GCA_964505835.1 uncultured Zetaproteobacteria bacterium
TGATGCAGGCCTGGCTACAGGAAGTCGCAGCACTTCAACACTGCCCTTAGATAATAAATAGAAACAAACAAAAAAAACGGCCCGAATAAACGGGCCGCCTTTCAATCATCATGCTGGATTCAACCTCGATCAGTGATTGGCCATATCCTCTTCCGGATAAGCACTGATGTTGTGGATCGAGCGATCCGCACCATAATATTCATCTTGCTCAGCCAGACGAATCCCGAGGGTCGCCTTGATTGCGCCGTAAACAAGGAAACCGCCAGCGACAGCAATAGCAAGCCCCGTAAGCGTACCGACAAGCTGAGCCATGAACGTAACCCCGCCGGCACCGCCCAGCGAGACAGAGCCGAAGATACCTGCCGCTATGCCGCCCCATATGCCGGCGCCGCCGTGCAAAGGTACGACTCCGAGTACATCATCAATTTTCAGCTTGTTTTGAATAAACTGAAAGCCGAAGACAAAACCTGCGCCGGCCACAAGGCCAATCACCAATGCGCCAATCGGATGCACAATATCCGAGCCGGCACAGATGGCGACCAGTCCTGCCAGTGCGCCGTTATGGACAAAGCCAGGGTCGTTGCGCCCTGCGACCAGTGCCGCAAGCAGGCCACCCACCATAGCCAACAGAGAATTGAGTGCCACCAACCCCGAAGCACCCTCGGCATTGCCGGCACTCATCACATTAAAGCCGAACCAGCCGACACACAGGATCCATGAACCAAGCGCCAGAAACGGGATGTTCGAAGGCAGGATAGCCATGGTGCGCCCATCCTTGCTATAGCGGCCTTTGCGGGCGCCGAGCATGACTATCGCGCCCAATGCCAGGAAACCACCCATGCCGTGTACGACGACCGAACCGGCAAAATCATGAAATACGGCACCAAAAGCAGATTCCAGCCATGCCTGATAGCCGAAGTTGCCGCCCCATATCATGCCCTCGTAGAACGGGTAAATCAGGGCAACCAGAATCACCGAAGCAATTGCGTTGGGCCAGAAACGAACGCGTTCTGTAATACCGCCGGAGATGATCGCCGGAATTGCAGCTGCAAAGGTCAATAAAAAGAAGAAATGAACCATCTCATAGCCGTTGGCCTTGCCACCAATCATGTTCAGTTCAGCCACAGGGGCAAAGAAATTGATGCCATAAGCAACTGAAAAGCCGACAAAGAAATAGGCAACGGTGGAAAAACCGAAATCGGTAATCACGCGCACCAACGCGTTCACCTGATTCTTGCGTCGGACTGTCCCGACCTCGAGAAAGGCAAAGCCAGCGTGCATGGCCAGCACCATGGCTGCGCCCATGGTAAGAAAAAAAACATCGAATCCTGCAGCGTTCATTAGTTCTACTCTCCCCTTTTATCCGTGTTCTCAACAATTTTCTGCAACAATATCTGTTGCCCGGCCAACATACGTGAATGCATGAACGGCTGCAGTATTCGGGCTTGTTTTTCTGTTCGTTCGATCATTCGAACATGCTCATCGAGCTCATCTTCGACATGTTGAAAAGGCACTCGCATACGCTCCAGCAAGCTGCCCACTCCACTCATATCACTCACATCAAGTTCCCGGACAATGGCATTAAACAGACGCCCGATTCCACGCAATTCTTTTTCATGTTTGGCTAAAGTAATGGTGTCCGTGGCTCCCTTAAGCGCAATGCTAGCATGCTCGCTCACCAAAGCATCCCATTCGACAGCCTTAATATCCTTCTGCTGCACAGTGCTAAGCAACACCATGAGTTTCTGATAAAGATCGGAAGCCGACTCGTCCTTTTGCAACATATCGTACCGGCGCATGGCCCAGCCCATCAGAGCCATCATATTGCGCAGCGAATACAATGCATGGCGAATCTCATAGCGGCCAGTCTGCAGCGACGCTGTTGATGGGCAAATCACAAAGCGACCTGTCGGAATGGTTTCGACCATCGTCTGACCGCACAGATAAAAAGCATCCTGATACAAGCGCTGGCCCAAAACATCGCTGCGCACAATATTTTTCATATCGGGCATCTGCAGCGGCTTGTCCCATACGGTCACGGAGTAGCTCAGCGTTGGCCTGAGTAATTCTTCATCCTCTCCCGGATGTATAACGTCAATGATGCTTCTGCGGCTGACCCGCACAGGATCGTCGGATTCCGGGCAAATCCAGATACCGAGGAAATAGAAGTATTCAGAAGCCAGCGAATCATCCTTGAGTGAAATAATTACAGTAGCAGGCATCTTCTGGAAACGCACATCAAAGGCCATAATGTCGTCTTTCCAGCTGATTTCCGCGTTATCAACACCCAGCAGGGATAACAGTGAAATACAGTTGCCGACAAACATTTCACGGCTGCAATCATCCTTGCTGTATGCCCAAACGCGCCCCGCTATAGGCAGGCCATTTGGCTCAAGTACTCGATCGTGCAAGGACAGTGCATGTAAAAGCAGCGATTGATTCATCATCAGCTCCTTGGATTATTTTGCTGAACTCTAACCTTTAAAAGGAAAATCAGGAGGCGGAAATCCGCCCCCCAATCCCCAAGTGCATGACGAGTGTTTCTTCACCGGGTGAAACATAAATGCCATGCACTGTTCCGGCATTCCCCGTGGAACCGGGGGAATGCATGACCTACTTACACAACATGTTCGCCGTGACTTGCCAGATCCAGACCTTCTCGTTCTTCGTCTTGTTCAACACGAAGACCGACAACTACATCGATCACCTTAAGGATCACAAAGGTCGCAACTGCATCATAGGCTATGGTATACAGCACTGCCTTGGTCTGGGTTACAACCTGGGAGCCAATGGTTGCGCCCTCGGCCAGACCAGCACCACCGAAGGATGCAGAAACAAAAACACCCGTAAGGATAGCGCCGACAATACCGCCGATACCATGAACGCCGAAAGCGTCGAGCGAATCGTCATAGCCAAGTGCACGCTTCAGGAATGACACGGCAAAGAAGCACAGCACGCCGGAAGCAGCACCAATGACCAAAGCACCGATCGGACCGACAAAACCGGAGGCCGGTGTAATAGCCACCAGGCCGGCAACCGCACCGGAGCACGCGCCAAGCAGGCTGGCTTTCTTGAATACCATATATTCAGCCACACACCATGCCAATACGGCCGTCGCAGTTGCAACCTGAGTCACCAGAAGAGCCATGCCTGCAGTACCGTCAGCGGCCAACTCAGAGCCGGCATTGAATCCGAACCAGCCAACCCACAGCAGACCCGTACCGATCAACGTCAGGGTCAGATTATGGGGTAGAATCGCCTCTTTCGGGTAGCCGATACGCTTGCCAAGCACCAGTGCGCAGACCAGACCAGCAACGCCCGCATTGATATGCACGACCGTACCGCCGGCGAAATCGAGCACGCCGTCATTGGCAAACAGGCCGCCGCCCCAGACCCAATGGCAGATCGGTGCATAAACAGCCAGCACCCAGATGCCTGTAAACAGCATCACGGCCGAGAATTTCATGCGCTCGGCAAAGGCGCCGATGATCAGCACCGGCGTGATGATCGCGAAGGTCATCTGGAAGGTGGCGAATACCGTTTCCGGAATCGTTCCGGAGAGCGTGTCATAGCCAACACCAGCGAAAAAGGCCTTGCTTAATCCACCAATGAAGCCTGAGCCCTCACTAAAGGCTAGTGAATAGCCGCATACGACCCACAGCACGCTCATCAATGATGCAATGGCTATGGTCTGCATGCACATGGAAAGTACATTCTTTTTGCGCACCATGCCGCCGTAAAACAATGCCAGGCCCGGCAATGTCATTAGCAACACCAGCGCTGTTGCGGTAATCATCCAGGCTGTATCGCCCGAATTCAGGGTGTCTTCGGCAAAGGCCATACTGGGCACCAGCAAAGCTGCGGGAAGCACCGAAAAGATTTTAGTCATAAAGTGTCTCATGTTATTCGTCTCCTCTCTTATAGTGCTTCCGCATCGGTTTCACCGGTGCGGATACGGATTACTTTTTCAACAGGGCTGATGAATATCTTGCCGTCACCGACCTTGCCTGACTTCGCGGCTTCAACGATGGCCTCAACGGCTGCATCGACCTGATCATCGGACACCACTGCGGCAACCTCAGTTTTTGGGATAAAATCGATATTGTATTCGGCTCCACGATATAGCTCGGTGTGCCCTTTCTGGCGTCCGTGACCACGTACTTCGGTCACTGTAAGACCGGACACGCCGATCTCGCCCAGTGCATCTTTTACATCATCGAGCTTGAACGGCTTGATGATGGCTCTGATTAATTTCATAATATCTTCTCCTTGAGTTGATTTGCGTTAGTCTTGGGGAATTCAGGGGATGGTTGCAGCCATCCCCTTCTTCTTTCTGCTGATTAGTATGAAAAGTTTACCGCAGCGATGAATTCATTCTTCACGTTGGTACCGTAGATGTAGCGGTTACCATCAGCAGATTTCTTCACTACCGGGATCGTAGTGGTTAGCGAAGGCGTCATCGTCACGCCGGCCACCTTAACATCCTTGCTGATGCCAAGCGTCACAAGGCTCAGGCCATTCTTGTACTGGTCAGCAACACGATTCACCATGTCCTTCTTCCAGTTGACATACGAAAGCGTTCCAGAAAGATCGAAGCCGTCCACTGATCCACCGACTCCCAGATCAACCCATAGATCACCCGTCTTATAGAAGCCTGATTTCACGCCTTTCACTGTGTAATAGGCTGTCAGGGATGGAGACAGAAGACCGTCGTAGGACAAGCCGGCATAAGCTTCGCCAAAGTTGGAATGAGCATCGTAGAGATAGGTGTAGTAGATACCCCCAACCGAATAGCCGAGACCGGAATCGCCGATGCTGCCCGAGTAATCTCCGGTAAAGTCGAATTCAACCACGTCCTTGCCAGCAAACTGCGGCTCGGGCGATGGGTACGAATTAGAGAACCATACCGAGCCGGAGAACCCGCCAATGGATGCACCGAGATCGCCCTGAACGGAAGGCGCTCCTTTCTGTACCGCGCCGCGCCAGACATACTGACTGGCCACGCCAATATCGCCACTGATGCTCAAATCTTCAGCCTGTGCTTGAACTGCTCCAAAGCCGAGCCCGAAAAGACCGGCCATGATCATCGAAAGATATGTTTTCTTCATTTGTTTCTCCTTGTTGTTT
>CAZDJY010000048.1:0-9503 GCA_964505835.1 uncultured Zetaproteobacteria bacterium
CCGCCATGACGGTAATAATCCCACTCCTTGGGCGTATCAATCCGCACCTGAGCCTGGAAGTTTTTACCATCTGCACTGACAGTGACCTGACGGGCACCTTCTGAAATACCACTGATATGATATACCTCTTGTCCGCTTAGCCCCAATGATTCGGCCGAATCACCAGCCATAAATTGTAATGGCAGTATACCCATGCCAACCAGATTGGAGCGGTGGATGCGTTCATAGGATTCGGCGATGGCAGCCCGGATGCCGAGCAGGGCAGGGCCTTTGGCAGCCCAGTCGCGCGAAGAGCCTGAGCCGTATTCCTTTCCTGCTATAACAATGGCTGGAACACCTCCCTCCTTGTAACGCATGGCAGCATCATAAATGCTCATCTGCTCGCCATCTGGCAAATGTACGCTAACGCCGCCTTCAGTACCCGGAGCAAGGCGATTGCGCAGGCGAATGTTGGCAAAAGTTCCGCGCATCATGATTTCGTGATTGCCGCGCCGCGAACCGTAGGAATTGAAGTCTTTTGGCTCGACACCATGTTCCCTGAGATAAATTCCTGCAGGTGAATCGGCTTTAATCGCACCGGCCGGCGAGATGTGGTCGGTGGTTACCGAATCACCCAACAGTGCCAGTACACGTGCACCTTCAATATCATCGATGCTGCCGGCCTGGTGACTCATGCCGGTGAAATAAGGCGGGTTCTGGATGTAGGTTGACTCATCCTCCCACTCAAAACGTTCACCCTCAGGCGAGGGGAGTTGTTGCCAGTTGGCATCGCCGGCAAAGACATCGGCATAGGACTTGGTGAACTGCTCACGACTGACATCGCCTACAGCTTCAACCACCTCAGCCTGTGTTGGCCAGATGTCTTTCAGATAAACATCCTGACCATTGCTACCCTGACCGATTGGCTCGTTATAAAGGTCGATATTCATTGTGCCGGCAATGGCATAGGCAACGACAAGCGGCGGGCTAGCCAGATAATTCATGCGCACTTCGGCGTGCACCCGGCCTTCGAAATTTCGGTTGCCGGACAACACCGAACAGACGGAAAGATCACCGGCGGCAATAGCCTTGGAAACTTCAGCCGGAAGAGGGCCGGAATTACCAATACAGGTTGTACAGCCATAGCCAACGACATGAAAACCAAGCTGCTTCAGGGGCTCCATCAGGCCTGCGCTTTCAAGATATTCGGTGACGACCAGCGAACCGGGGCCGAGGGATGTTTTGACCCATGGTGCGGCTTTCAGGCCCAGAGCAGAAGCTTTCTTTGCTACCAAACCCGCGCCTAGCATCACGGATGGGTTGGAAGTGTTGGTGCAGGAGGTGATGGCGGCGATCACGACCGCGCCATTATCCATCGTGACCTCACTGTCGCCGATCGTGGTCGTGATCGCTTTCGTGTCCAGCCCGGCTTCGTTTTTGATGGTGGTCAGCGCATCGCCAAATGCTTTTTTCGTATCGCTGAGCGCAATGCGGTCCTGAGGTCGTTTGGGGCCGGAGATCGACGGTACGACGCTGCTCATATCGAGGCTCAGGCTTTCGCTGTAATCTGCAACCTGCTCACCCCGGAACATGCCCTGCGCTTTTGCATAGGCCTCGACCAGCGCAATGTTCTCATCGCTACGGCCTGACAGGCGCAGATAGTCCAGTGTTTCGTTATCGATCGGGAAGATGCCACAGGTTGCACCGTATTCGGGCGCCATATTGGCGATGGTAGCGCGATCAGCCAGCGGCAGATGATCCAGACCTTCGCCATAAAATTCAACGAACTTACCGACGACACCGTGGGCACGCAGCATTTCAACGATGGTAAGAACCAAGTCGGTGGCTGTCGCACCTTCCGGCAGGGCCCCGGTTAATTCAAAGCCGACGACTTTCGGAATCAGCATCGACACGGGCTGGCCAAGCATGGCGGCTTCCGCCTCAATACCGCCTACACCCCAGCCGAGCACACCCAGACCGTTGATCATCGTCGTGTGCGAATCTGTACCAACGAGCGTGTCAGGATAAGCAACACCGGCATCATCCACGAACACGGTGCGTGCCAGATGTTCCAGGTTTACCTGATGTACGATACCGGTATCTGGCGGAACGACCTTGAAATTATCAAAGGCTTTCTGGCCCCATTTCAGGAAATTGTATCTTTCCCGATTACGGGAGAATTCTATCTCTGAGTTTTTGGCCAGTGCGCCTTCCGTGCCGAACGTATCAACCTGTACGGAGTGGTCGATCACCAGTTCGGCCGGCGCCAGAGGATTGATCTGGGAAGCGCTGCCGCCAAGCTCAACCACTGCATCGCGCATGGCTGCGAGATCAACCACGGCTGGTACACCGGTGAAATCCTGCATCAGTACGCGGGCTGGCATATAGGCGATTTCCTTGTTCGGTTCCGCTTTGGCATCCCAATTAACGATGGATAGGACATCATCGCGGCTGACCACTTCACCATCCTCGCGGCGCAGCATATTTTCGAGCAATATCTTCATCGAAAAAGGCAAGCGGCCGGCATCACCGGCGGCATCCAGCTTGTAGTAGGTGTAGCTCTTCCCTCCGACCTTTAACGTGCTCTTGGCATTAAAACTGTTGCTCACATGCGACTCCTGATGAGAAAATTGAAGAATCCGCACGCTAGCGTTCTGCAGTGCTTTTCTCAAAGAAGGATATTCTCCCGCCCGCATCAATATCTTTTTCTGAACCGGCCTCTCAAAATTTATTGCCGCAATGCTACGGTAGAATTTAGATTCGCTACCTTGTGTAACTATTAGAAAAGATTGTAATTCCGGGTGATGGGCAGTCTCGTCGGTTACAAAGCGGGGCCATCAGTTCTTATCTTTAAGAAGCGGTTTGATCAGGTCCATTGGCAGCGGGAAGACAATGGTCGACGATTTGTCGCCGGCTACCTCGGTCAGGGTCTGCAGGTAGCGCAGCTGGATAGCCTGTGGTTGTTCTGCAAGCTGACGTGCAGCGCCAACGAGCTTTTCCGCAGCCTGCATCTCACCTTCGGCGTGGATGATCTTGGCGCGGCGTTCACGTTCGGCCTCGGCCTGTTTGGCAATGGCACGGATCATCGATTCATCCAGATCCACATGCTTGATTTCGACGTTGGCAACCTTGATGCCCCAGACATCGGTCTGGGCATCAAGGATATTCTGGATATCATGATTCAGCCGCTCGCGTTCGGACAACATTTCATCCAGTTCATGTTGTCCGAGTACGCTACGCAGCGTCGTCTGGGCCAACTGATTGGTGGCATCGTAGTAGTTCTCAACATTGATAATGGCCTTTTGCGGATCAAGGACACGGAAATAGATTACTGCATTGACCTTGACCGATACATTATCCTTGCTAATAACGTCCTGGGTCGGCACATCGAACACCAGGGTGCGCAAGTCAACCCGAACGATCTGCTGAATAACCGGGATGACCAGGATCAGACCGGGGCCTTTTACCTTCCAGAAACGTCCGAGTTGAAAGATGACGCCACGTTCGTATTCGCGCAGCACCTTGAGTGAGCTGAGCAGGATGACGACAACAAAGATAAGGAAAAATAATATGGCATTCATGGTGAGACCTCCGTGGTGTTCTGGGCTATCGGTTCAACCCGTAAAACCAGCTTTTTTCGACTAACGACGCATACCGATTGCCCCTTGCGCAGGGGTTCGAGCGTTTCGGCCTGCCAGATTTCACCGTGAATCTGGACACTGCCGTGCTCGGCAAAGTCCTCATGGGCGATGCCGATCATGCCGATCATTTCCTCCGCACCGCTTACCAATGGTCGCTTTCTGGCCTTCAGGGCCATGCTGATGATAAGGAAGAAAAAAGCCGCCGATGTAAGTGCCACACCAATGATCAACGATAGCGAAATGGCGTAGCCCGGCAGTGAACTGTCCATCAACATAATCGAACCTGCGACAAATGCGAGCACCCCGCCAAGCCCAAGGGCGCCGAAACTGGGAGCGAATGCCTCGGCGACCATAAAGGCGATGCCGAGGGCAATCAGCCCGAGAGCAGCGAAATTGACCGGTAATACCTGAAAGGCGAACAGGGCCAGAAGAAGGCTGATGCCGCCAATGACGCCGGGCAGAACAAAGCCCGGATTGGCCAGTTCGAAAAAAAGTCCGTAGATACCCAGCAGCATCAGGATGTAGGCAACATTCGGATCGGTGATGATCGCCAACAGTTTACTGCGCCAGTTGCGCTCCACCGTTTCAACCGTCATGTGTTGAGTATGCAGGGTGATTTTTCCCGCAGCAGTTGTGAATGTGCGTCTGTTTAGCTTGTTTAACAGCTGCTGAACATCTTCGGCGATGAGATCAATCACCTGCTGCTTCAGTGCTTGCCCGGCGCTCAGCGAGGCTGCCTCTCGCACCGCCTTTTCCGCCCAGTCAGCGTTGCGGCCCCGCAGTTCGGCCAGACCACGAATATAGGCAGCTGCATCGTTAACCATCTTATGCTGCATGGCGTCTCCCTCAGGCGGTTGTTTCGTGGTTTTTTCTTTTGCATCCGGGCCAGAGGTTTTGCTCGGAGAGGGAGATGGAATCGAAGGCACACCGCCGATGCGAACCGGTGTGGCCGCCCCAAGATTGGTGGCTGGCGCCATAGCAGCAATGTGAGAGGCATAAAGAATATAAGTACCGGCACTCGCAGCGCGTGCGCCCTTGGGAGAAACAAAAGTGGCGACCGGGACGACCGAGGCAAGGATATCCTTGATAATGGAGCGCATGGCCTGATCCAGGCCGCCGGGAGTATCCATGCGCAAGATGATCAGTTCGGAATGTTTTTCTTCGGCCAGGTTGATGACTTTGGAAACATCCTCAGCCACGGCTGGCCCGATTGCACCCTGAATATCAAGCAATAATGCCTTGCCGGCATCGGCGCTGACGGGTTGCATCAGTATGATGATGGCGGTTAGAACGGTGCGGGCTATCCAGCGAAAGGGGAGCATGTTCACAGCATAGCAAAGATGTCGGTTATTTTCATGTCAACGGTAAGGTGAGGGTGATGACAAGTCCGCCGTCAGGGTGATTGGCGGCGTTTATCGTTCCGTGATGAGCCGAAACAACCTGACTGGCAATAGCCAGCCCGAGTCCGTATCCACCGCTTTGCCGTTCACGCTCTTCAGAGACTCGGTAAAAAGGTTCGAATAAATGGACGATCTTATCCTCGTCAACACCCGGGCCATGATCGCGAATAGTCAAGATGGCATGATGTTGCTGCCTGATTAGCGAAATGGCGACCACGCTGCCGCAGGCAGTATAGCGGATGGCATTGCGGGCTACATTTTCAATGGCCCGGGCCAGCCAAAGGCCATCGCCCTGAATATGAATCGATTCGCTGGCTTCAAGCCGAACAGAAGCTGTTTTGGCCTCTGCCTCGAATCTCAGATCGGTGCACAGGCCCTGCAACAGCGCCTTTAAATCGATAGCGTCGGCATGCAGTTGGATGCCGCCCTGGTCGAATCGAGCGAGGGTCAGAACTTCCTCGATCAGATCGTTGATTCGGCCGGCCTCAATTTCTATGCGATCAAGTTCGTCACGGTTGGGCTTTTCATCGCTGCGTGCCAGCTCCAATGCGACATGCAGGCGTGCCAGCGGCGAGCGCAGTTCGTGTGAAATATCCCGCAATAATTGCTTGTGGCTGCTCAGCAGGGAATCAATTTGTTCGGCCATGGTGCCAAAATCTCGGGCTAATTGCCCGATTTCATCTCCCCGTCCCTTTAATTCGTCTGCAGGCCGGACCTCCAGATTGCCCTGGCCCAACTGGTGGGTTATCCGGCGAAGTTGTTGAACCGGCAGGGCAATCATCCTGCTGATGAGAAGGCTTGCCACAAATAAAATTAACAGAGCGATAAACAGGTAGATCAGCATTTTTGTTCGCTGCGTTTGCTGCAGGATTTGGGGAGGCAGGCGAGTGGTGGCAATCCAATACATGGTACGATCATTTGTGTCGATGCGATTCGCCCATATCACGTGCGGTGGTCGAATGATGTTGAGTTTTCGCTCGCCTTGCATCAGCCGCTTCAATAATGGTTTGATTTCGGGTGGCGCAGGGCGATGCAAAACATGTTTGCCGGCATCATTGAAAAGAAATCCGACAAAATGGTGGCGATGCATGACCTTGCCGAGCCAGCGTCGATAAGCACGTGTTCCTTCGATGGTGTAAAGGTCGGCGGCTACTTCCCCCTGGTGTTCAAGAATATCGACTTGCGCTTCAACCTCATGCTGATCGAGCAGCCAGCTTTTGCTCAGCCAGCCGGAGGCAAGAGCTGTCAGCAACAGCGCAGAAATAAGGGTTAAAAAGATTTTCCAGAACAGACGCATATCAGTTTTGTTCGACAAAAAGCCAGCCAACCCCGCGAACTGTTCGGATGCGGAACTCACTATTTTCTGCTGGAGCGAGTTTCTTTCTGAGGTTGGCAATATGTACATCAAGAGAGCGATCGAAACGCCCCATGCTTCGGCCAAGGGCGGCCTTGCTGGCCTGTTGTTTGTCGACCACTTCGCCGGCATGCTCAAGCAGACAAGCGAGCAAGGCATATTCAGTTGCTGTCAGGCTAAGTAACCGGCCTGAGTCGAATATCTGATGTGATTTGGGATGCCATTCAATGCTGCCGATGCTCAGGCTTTCCGGTTGCGCCGGGCTCGAACCATGATCGCTGCGGCGCAGTACGGCACGAATGCGGGCTGCCAGTTCGCGTGGATTGCAGGGCTTGGGAAGATAATCATCGGCACCGAGTTCCAGGCCGATAATCCGGTCCGTTTCCTCGCCGCGAGCAGTCAGCATGATCACCGGAATCGTGCTTTGGGCGCGTATGTCGCGTAATACATCCATGCCATTTTTACCGGGCATCATGATATCAACGATGGCCAGCTCGTAGCGTCCGCTTAGCGCCATCTCAAGTCCGCGAACCCCATCGTGCGCCAGATCAACGGGGATATTTTCACCGCTAAGAAAGCGCTGCATGAGCTCGCATAGTTCAATGTCATCATCAATCATCAGGATCGACATAGGCAGATGATGCCATGGATTTGCCCTGCTGGAAGGGGGCTGAGTGTTTTTTTACACTTTCTTTACACAGTATTTCCAATTCCTGACATTTTTTTCATCCCGTTTGCGTTGTTACATTCAGCATTGGCTCTGCGGCGTCAAGCTGCAAAAAAAGAAAACAGGAGTTGACGATGAATACAAAACATAAAATGAAAGTCTTGCTGCCTATATTGGCAGTCGTGGGATTGACTATGAGTGGTGCTGCCTTCGCAAGTGACCATGGAATCGGAGGATGGGGACATCCGCCGCATGAGGGTATGCAGAAGGGCGATCGTATGGAGATGATCGCGGATAAGCTTGACCTGAACAAGAAACAGCGCCAACAGATCAAGGAGATCCATCGCCAGTCCCGTACCGAGATGCTTGAGCTGCGCGATGCGATGCACGACAATCGTGAAGCGATGCGCGAGTTAGATCCGGCCGAGAATGGTTTCCTGAATCGAGCTGATGCACTTGCCGAGGATCAGGGGCGTCTGGTTACCAAGCAAATCAAGCTGCGTAATCATGTTCGCGCAAAGGTGGCTTCGGTGCTTACGCCTGAACAGCAAGAACAGGCACAGAGCATGCAGAAAAAGCACCGCCATGAACGCGGTGGCAATTGGCGGCGTGACGGATAAGACGTTCAGCTTTAGCTGCTAATCAAAGCATGGAGCAGCCTGCCAAAACGGTCATTTCTGGCAGGCTGCTTTGTATGCAGATGGCCGTAAATTGCATAGCATGCGCCCATGCCAATCATGACTCTGAATCACCTCGATAAAGCATTCGGTCCGCAGATTTTACTGGACGATGTTAGCCTGAGTGTCGGCAGGGGCGTACGCATCGGCCTGATCGGCCGCAACGGTGAAGGAAAATCGACCCTGTTAAAGATTATGGCCGGGTTGGTTGAAACCGACTCCGGCGAGGTGACGCTGAGAAACGGGACACGTGTAGCCTATTTGCCGCAGGACCCGCAATTCAAAGCCGGCCAGAGTGTTTTTCAGGTCGTGGCCGGGGCATTAGGCGATATCGCCCGTCTGCTTGAACGCTATCACGAAGATCTTCACTCGCTGAGGGAGGATGCATCCGAGACCGCATTGAAGCGCGTGGAGCAGTTACAAGGTGAGCTGGAGCATGCCGGCGCATGGCAGTTGAATTCCCGTATCGAGATGGCAATCTCAAAGCTGAAACTTGAAGCGGACCGCGATGTCGGCGAACTCTCCGGAGGTTGGCTCAGACGGGTGGCGCTGGCTCGTGCGGTGGTCTCCGAACCCGATGTTCTGCTGCTGGATGAACCGACCAACCATCTGGATATTGCATCGATTGAATGGCTGGAGGATTTTGTCGCTTCATTCAAGGGCTCGGTCTTGTTTATCACCCATGATCGTTATTTTCTCGATGCAGTGGCTGAGGAGGTGATCGAGCTGGATCGTGGACGTTTGACGCATTTCCCTTGCACTTATGCTGATTATCTTGAAAAGAAGGCCGAGATGCTAGCGCAGGAAGAAACCCGGCATCGCAAGTTCGATAAACTTTTGGCTGGTGAAGAGCGTTGGATTCGTCGGGGGATTCCCGCGCGTCGTACCCGTAACGAAGGCCGTGTGCGCGGTCTGGAGGAATTGAGACGCCAGCGCGCCGAACGTCGCATGCGCGGCGGTGATGTGGATCTGCGAGTTGCCTGCGGGGTCAAGCCGGGGAAGATGTTGATGGAAGCGGTCGAAGTGTCGCACAAATTCGGCGATACGGTCATTGTACGAAACTTCAGTCATAAGGTGACAGCCGGCGAACGTATTGGCTTGATTGGCCCGAATGGAGTGGGCAAGACGACGTTATTGAAAATATTGCTAGGTGAACTGAGTCCTGATCAGGGCCGTGTTCGGCATGGGGTGAGGCTGGCACCAGCTTTTTTGACCCAGATGCGCGAGCTCGACAGTGACTTGAGAATCAAGGATGTGCTACTGCCTCAGGGCGGACAATATGTGCATGTCGGCGGCCACGAACCACGCCATGTGGTTTCCTATATGCAGGATTTTCTGTTTGATAAGGAATGTTTGAACTTACGCGTGGCGGCACTCTCCGGTGGCGAGCGCGGGCGCTTGATGCTGGCCCGACTACTGCTACAACCGGCTAACCTGCTTGTGCTGGATGAACCGACGAACGATCTGGATATCGGTACCCTGGCGATGCTGGAACAGGCGCTGGCTCGCTACGAGGGCACGGTGATCCTGGTTAGCCATGATCGTGCCTTTATGGATCGGGTCGCATCGCGTGTACTGGCTTTTGAGGGTGACGGATTGATTATCCCGATTGAGGGCGGTTATTCGGACTATCAGGCCTGGAAAGAACGGCGTGAGGCCGAATCTGTAGCAGTAAAGAGGAACAAGGAGAGATCCACAGCATCGATAAATAAACCCACCAAACCCGCGCGCAAGTTGTCATATAACGAACAGCGCGAGTTGAATGAATGGCCTGCAAGGATTGAA
>CAZDJY010000049.1:0-2868 GCA_964505835.1 uncultured Zetaproteobacteria bacterium
CAATATTTTTAACCCACCTAGCATGGGTTGACCTGCAAGCTTTCGCTGCAAACCGGATGCCGACCAAGCAGCCTTCCGCAATGCACCCAGGCAGCCAATCCTTCGTTTAAAAGCCGTGCCGCCAGATCATCCGCATGCTGTTTGTCCTGCAGCAGGGCCACGCAGGCGGAACCACTGCCGCTCATCCATGCCTGTCCGCTATTTGCGCGCAGAAAGTGCAGTAGATCGGCAACTTGCGGATTCAGCTTGCAAGCGCTGGCTTCAAGATCATTGCGGCCAATGAGCATCGAGTCGCGGCGCATGGTATCCAGCCCCCCTGAGCCGGTCAATGTAGCAGTCGGCCGGCTTGTTTCAGGCTCTGATGCGGATGGTGCTGTTATTTGCTCGTCGAAATGCTTGAACACCGCAGCCGTGGAAAGGCCGCTGCCTGGCCATGCCAGTAACAGCGTTTGCTTGGGCAGGGGGTTGGGGTAATCGATCAGTTTCTCACCGATGCCGCCGGCGAGGCTCGCCCGGCCGTACAGAAAACATGGGATATCGGCACCAAACGGAGCGGCAAAATCGATCAATTGTGCTTGTGAGAGGTTGCAACCCCATGCCTTGTTTGCATACATTAGGGCAGTCGCGGCATCGGACGAGCCGCCACCGAGACCGGCCTGTTCGGGAAGTTGTTTTTCGATATGCACGCCCAGGCCCTGATTCACCTGCTGGCGTTGCTGCAAGGCTGTTAGAACGCGGTGGACGAGGTTGTGCTCACCGCCCAGATGCGCCTCTGAGCAGCTGACTTCAATGCCGTTTGCCGGCCTGAAATGCAGCAGGTCGTGCGCTTCAGTGAAGGCAAAGCTGGTATCCAGCTCATGTAGCCCGTTGTGCATGAGTCTGCGAATATGCAGATGCAGATTGATCTTGGCCGGAGCCGGCAGGACGAGAGGGAGCTTCATGGTTGACTGGTTTCGGGTAAGGGCCGGGTTACGTGCTGGATAATCAGGATTGCACGTCGGCCATGGGTCATGTCGGTCATGCTCAGTCGTTGGGAGGATGCCCGCCATTGTAGCCGTATGAACGGTTTCATCCCCGGTGTTTCCCAAATGATTTCGTTTTGCCCTTCAGCTGGTTTTTGCACAAAATGCTCGGGTATACGGCCCAGAAACAGGGCTGCCAGTTGCTGCGGCGGCAACACGATTCCCTGCTCGGCAAGTTGTTGCTCACTGATGGCCTGCCAGGCGGTATGGGTGTTGGAGCGCAATTGCATTTCCTGATCCTGCCAGCGCAATTCAACCACACTGTTACTTGCTGCATGGGTCAGGCGTAGCCAGCCCTGCTCGGGGTTGCTGGAAGCCCATTGCAGCGATACCTGCCAGCGGCGGCGCGGTTGCATAACAAGCAAGCGCCCGGAAAATTCGCTATACGGCCCGATAACGGAAGTTTTTTCCATGCTGGTCGTTGTCGGTGTTTTACCGGGAAGGCTGCTACAGGCCGAGGGCAGAATAAGCACGGTAACCAACCAGAGCTTGCCGAATTCTTTCAGCTTCATTCAAGACCCTTGGCGATTTTCTTCTTCAGCAAAGCCGGGTTTTCATGCTTGAGCCGGATCGCCTGTTGCCACTGTTTGCGGGCGGCCTCAAATTGTTCGTTCTTCCACAGGATGTCGCCCATGTGTTCGTGCATGACCGCATCGTCTTTGACCTTGGTCAATGCCTTGCGCTGGGTGGCAATGGCCAGTTTGAAATTCCCCCTCTTATATTGAATCCAGGCCAGAGAATCGAGGTAATAACCATCATCCGGCTTCAGATTCAGGGCGCGATTGATCAGGGTCGTCGCTTCATCCAGATGCGTGCCTTGCACGGCATAGGTGTAGGCGAGAAAATTCAGCGCTTCGCCATGCCTTGAATCATGTTCGAGAATGCGCTTCAGCATGGCCTCAACCTGATCGTATTGCTTGAAGTGATCGAAAGCCACGGCACGGTTAAACAAGATCTGCGGCGGTAGCTTGCGCATGGCTAGCGTGTTGCGGGTCTCATCCAGTACCTTGCGGTAGGCCTTCTGGGCGATACGGATGCTCGACAGCATGCTGTAGGCCATCAATTGCTCGGGATGTTTGTCGATCACCCCCAGCAGGCGTTGGGCGGCTTTTTCCGGTTGCATCTGCATTGCATCCAAACCGGCAAGACGCAGCTGGGTCTCGTTATACACGCGCGCCTTGCTGTCGATGCGGGAATAGATTTCGCGGGCCTGCCGGTATTGCTTCAGCGCTTCCAGACTGGCAGCCAGATAAAAAGATGCCTCATCGGAAGGCTGCAAGACAATCAGCTTACGGAAGGTTTCGGCTGATTCCTTGTAGTCTTTATGTTGGTAGTAAAGCAGGCCGAGTGCCTGCAATACGGTCGGTTCTCCACCTGTGCGTTGATTCAGATCGCGATAGATGAGGATGGCTTCCACCAATCTGTTTTCCTGTACCAGCAGTCGCCCAAGCGTATTGCTGACACGCATGGCGTCCGGGTGCTCTTGCAGAAAAGAGCGTAGTACCTCTTCCGCCTCATCCATATGCTTCTGTTGTTTGGCCAGATTGCTAAGCATCAGGACAGAGGTATCATTATCTGGATCGAGGTTTTGCATCTGCAATAATGCCAGTTTGGCCCCCTTGGTTTGCCCCTGTTGCAATAAAAGCTGTGCCTGCAATAAACGCAGTTGCGGGGTGTCCTGCAGGCGAATGGCCTTCTTAATGACCCGAATGGCCTCCGGCAGGCGCTTTTGCCGGGCCAGAATCTGAACCTGCAATTCGAGAGCATTGATATGATTGGCATGGCGGGCCAGAAAGCTGTCCAGTTGTTTGAGGGCCTTGTCAGTTTTACCCTGACCGTAAGCAAG
>CAZDJY010000049.1:2968-9383 GCA_964505835.1 uncultured Zetaproteobacteria bacterium
GCACAGCTGTTCAGCCATGCCAGTGCTGCAAGCAAGAGTAGAAGATGATTCAATCGGTGTGACTGCTTCATGTCAGGGCTTCTATGTTGACCAACTGGAATTTTTCGCCGGCTTCATTCACGCACCAGCAGCGAATATCGGCAGCCCTGCCTTCGCAAACGCTAATGATGGGGTAGGCAAAGCCTTCCCACGCGCTTTCCAGGTCGGTGGGCGATGGTTTGGCAGGGCAATCGGGATGGGAATGATAGACGCCGATAATCTCCCTGTCTGAGCCGCGCAGCTCCCGGTCAATGGCTTGATAGGCAGCAGGGTCCAGTTGAAAACGATCCGCAGCCCGTTCCTGATTGAGATTGGCAACTGCACGAATTTGTTCGACTTGCCATCCCTTATCATTGAGTCGTCCGGTAAGCAGGCCGCATACTTCATGCGGGTAGCCTGCCTCGGCAAGTTCGCGCAATTTAGCGAGTTTGGTTTCAGATAGCCGCAGTCTTAGCTTTGAAGCACATTCATCGAGCACGCCCAAATAAGCCGGACTCAGGAAACGTTCAGGAATAAATTTCTCTTTATGCGGGCCGGAATTTATCGGAAGTGAGTCGTTAGGGTTGGTTGTCAACAAAGGCTCCATTTTGCCGCGTGGTGATGTGTTCCTGCCAAGACTATCGCTAAGCAGCAGCTTGCCAACCTTGAGTCTTTAATGAAGCCTAAGCTCCATTACAGGAGGTTGAATATGAACAAAAAGATGTTGATGAGAGCCCTGCTGGCGGCGGTAACCCTGCCGGCGCTGATGGCTTGTTCACAAGGCTCCCATGGCCCGCATGTTGCTTTTATCGCGCCGCAGGATGGCGCATCGGTGGGTCAGGAAGTGAAGGTGGTTATGGATGTGCATGGTATGCAGGTGCATAAGGCCGGCGAGTTGATCAATGGTACCGGACACCACCATCTGATTATCGACGGATCGTTTGTGCCCAAGGGTGAGGTGGTCGGCAAGGACGCAACCCACAAACATTTCGGCAAAGGGCAGACCGAAACCACGCTGCATCTGAAGCCAGGCGAGCATACCCTGACCCTGCAGTTTGCTGATGGACATCATCAGTCTTATGGGCGCGATATGAGTGAGACGATTCATTTGCATGTGAAGTAAATACTTGTATTGAGTTTCACGCGGATATAAAAAAAGCAGGCCATTCGATGAATGGCCTGCTTTTTTTGATGGAGGAAGTGTTGCTTAGCGCTTGGAGAACTGCGGAGCGCGACGAGCCTTTTTAAGGCCGGCCTTCTTGCGTTCCACCTTGCGTGAATCACGGGTCAGGAAGCCGGATGCCTTCAGAGCCGGACGCAGGCCCGAATCGTATTCCAGCAGAGCGCGGGCGATGCCGTGACGAATGGCCCCGGCCTGACCGGAGATGCCGCCGCCGAAAACATTGACACGAACGTCGATGCTTCCGGAAAGCTTGTTTTCAGTCAGTGGCAGGATGGCCTGCTGGCGAATGATCTCAACCGGAAAATAGTTCTCAAGTTCGCGACCGTTGACCATGATTTTGCCCTTGCCAGGCTGGATCATGACACGTGCGACACTGCGTTTGCGGCGACCTGTGCCGCGGTAAAATGTTTCTGCCATACTTCTGCTTCCTCTTTGCTAATCGATGTTAGTTTAATTTCAGGGCTTCAGGTTTTTGCGCTGCATGCGGATGCTCAGCATTGGCATAAACCTTCAGCTTCTTCAACATGGAACGACCCAGCGGACCTTTCGGCATCATGCCCTTTACTGCAGCTTCGATGATGCGCTCTGGATGCTTCTCACGCTGCTTCTCAAGCGTAATGCTCTTCAGGCCGCCGGCATATCTGGTGTGATGATGATAAACCTTATCGGTTTCCTTGTTGCCGGTTACGCGGATCTTGTCGGCATTGATAACAATGACATGATCGCCGCAATCGGCATGTGGGGTGTACTCAGGGCGATGCTTGCCACGCAGTACGGTTGCAATCCTGGTTGCAACACGACCCAGAACAAGATCAGTAGCATCGACAATGTACCATTTACGATCGATGTCGCCTGGGCGAACGGTCCAAGTGCTCATGTTAATATACTCCGTGCTTGCATTTATCCTGTGCAGTGATCGGGCGGCTGAAGGGGTAAGTACGACTCACCGAAACAGGCCTCTGTCTCTGCAAAGGCGGCGCATTATAAGCGGGGGTAGGGGCATGTCAATTGCGAGAGAGCTTTTATCAACATCACCCGGGATGCTTGCCGGGATGCTTGAATCAAACTGAATGCGCGGATGCTGGCGGGGGCTTCACGCCTGGTGAAAAATCGGCTGTGGGTGTGTAAAGCGATGCAGCGAGGCCGGGCCAGGGCTTGCAAGAGTCCGGGCAAGCGGATATATTCGCCGCACTTCAATAGTTACGAGGGGAGCTCGCATGCATTTTGATACTTTTATTCCTGCTTTTATCCTGTTTACGGTCCTGGGTCTGGTGCTACCGCTGGTTCTGTCGAACATCGCCGAAAAGGGCCGCACACACGGTTGATTTATCCGTTCGCAGGTAATTAACATATAAAAAACCCGGATATGCTGCCGGGTTTTTTATTCGCCATATGTATTAGTATATCGTTTTTTGATAATTTATTTTCATATGCTCAGGATACGACGTAATCTTGCAGTCCTAGGATGGGCCTAATATGACAAATACACCGCAACCGGATGCTCGACAACAGAATTTGCAGCAAGCAAATTCAAGCCAGTCGGATTCAAATACTCCGTCGGAGCCTAAGCCAAGTAATCATTACCAGCGTTCCATCGATCAACGCGGCCTGAAAACCCTGGCTCTGTGGATCGCATGGACGGTGTCAGCGGCGGTGGTCTTTGCCATGATGTATCGTCAGGCGGATATCCTGCAGTTTGTTGAGCAGGATTCGACGCGCATCACATGGATCATAGCGGGTATGTTCGTGCTCGGTGTATTGGTTAGTTTTATTCAGGCCATAATGTTGACCTCGGAGTGGACGCGAGGCATCCGCATTGAGACTTTGATGCGTAGCAAGGGCTTGATGGGGATCAAACGTCGGCGGCGCGGCAATCTTCTGGTTGATCGCTTCATCGTGGCTCTGCAGACCATTCTTGAACGAAACGGCAAGCTGGATGTCGAGTCCCTGATCGATGTGGAATTCTCTTCACAGCATCGTATCAGCCAGTTTGTCGGTCTATTGGGCAATCTGCTGATCACCCTGGGACTGATCGGAACTGTACTCGGTATGACCCTGACGATGAATGGCCTGAACGGCGCGCTCGGTTCACTCGGGGCGGATCAGGATATGTTGCTGGAAGGGTTGCGTACGGCAATGGCTGGTATGGGTGTGGCCTTCTACACCACATTATTGGGTTCGGTTCTGGGCGGCATTATTCTGAGGGTGTATTCGTGGATTACCGATTCGTCGGTGAATAGTCTGCAGGATTTGATTTTGCGTTCATTTCTGGTGCATGCCTCGGCCGATATGGAGCCAAGTGCTGAGCGCGATTTGCGTATGTATGGTGTTGGAATTGCACGGTTACAGGAAAATTTAGGGGCCTTGAAGATGGCAATGCAGGCCAGCCGTGAGGAAATGCGATTGATGAGCGAGGATGCGGTTGAGTTGCATGCCAAGTTCAAGCAGATGGCCGAGGAGGATCCGGTGCGCGATCTGGCCATCAGTCATGCGCGCTATGCAGTTGGTTTGCGCCCTGGCCTTTTTGCACGCCTGTTTGCGCGGCGTCACTCAGAGTAGCCTGAATGCGTCGTCGCCAGACTCAGTCGCCGGATAATTTCTACGAAATATTCTCGGATATGGCGCTGCTGATGTTGGCGGCTTTCATCTTTCTGTTTGCCCTGATCCTGATTACAGCTCAGCTGCAGGGAGGCGGCAAGGCCAGTATCAGTCGCTACGAGTTGGAGGATATGCAAAGCGAACTTGATCAGGCCAAAGCCAGAAACGAGCAATTGCAAAAGGAAATGGACAGTCTTGCCGGCACTGATGTGAATGAGCAGATGCAGAAGGTGCTGGCCAGCGCTGGCATGGGTAAGGGCAAGGGTAAGAAAGATTTTGATCTGTTTGTTCAGGGTTTACGCAATCTGCCGGGCGATGATCTGCATCTGGTCGTCGATGCAACGGGTTCGATGCACGGCGTTACAACTTTTCTGATTCCTGTACTGCGCATGATTGCTATCCGCTCGGGTAAACGTTTAAGTGCAGTCAGCTGGTATGCGGATCGCCGGATTGGCACTTTCACAGGTACGATGGGCAGTATGTTTGACAAGCTGATGCAGACGGCTCCATTTGTCGGCGCCGACGAAACCGTCGGTCATGCCTTTCAGAATATCGTCAAAAACGCCCCGCTGCCGGGGGCCTATCTGTTAATTGGCGATGAGCCGCCAACCGATAAGGTTTATTACAGCGCCATTCCAGCTCCTGTGTTTACCTTGCCGTTGGGCAGCAGTGACTCCAGTACCAAGGTTGCCTATAAGCGCATGGCCGATAATACCGGCGGACGCATGCTGGAGCTCAAGTTCCAGTAACCCGGCGCCACAGCGGCATTTTCAGTACCTGATTTCATTAAACTTTCATTTTTTCCAGCCGATAATAACAAGCAAGAACATTGATTTCGGGTGGTATATGGCAGAAAAACAGAGCCGCAGTCAGGCAGATGGCGAAGCATTCGAAGGGTTGATGGAGTCGGTCTCATTTGAGCTCGAGCGTGACTTGCGTTTGTTGCCGCAGAAGCTGGAACTCGGAAAGATGGAGCTCATCACCGACAGTGTTCGTTTGTCCTTCAAGACGATTGAGGTCCGTCTGCGCGAGTTCGTTCTGGCCCCTTCTCCAGCCATGCGCGATGAGTTGCGCACCCTGATCAAGCGTTATCTCAGTGTTATCAATGCCAACCCATTCTTTCCTCTGGCTTTCCGTCTGAAGGTATTGGCGGCTCTGGAAAAGCATCTCGATCTGTTCGATGTTGAAATCACAGCTCAGGTGCTAAACGCGCATAAGATTGGTATTCAGCTGGTTCAGAGGGAGGCGAGGCAAAAGCCGGAATATCGGGGGCCGTTGATCAATCTGGTGGCCAATGCGCTGGAGCTTGCCGAACAGTTGTTGTTCGATATTCTCAGACAGCATCGGGCGCCGCATGTGATCGCTATGCGTCAGGCTCTTGATCTGATGCGTCTGGGCCTGTTGATCGCACCGACCGTGGGTGAAGAGGCGAGCGAAGATATTCATCGCCTTAATTCTGTGGTTGCAACGCATGAGTTGCTGCGCTGTATGGACATGTATGCCCGCACCGAAGAGCAGCAGCGGTTAATGCGTCAGGAATTGAAGCGTTATGCCGAACGTATTGCTCCGGTGCTGTACGGGCGTGGTAAGCCGCTGCCTGGCGGAGCCAATGTTTATCTGGTGACCTCGACTACGCAGCCGCATCTGCCGCCAACCAAATTGACCCGTTTGCCCGATGTGGCGGAAAGTGACGTACTGGTGATGCCACTGGATGCATTCCTGGCCGGCATCAACCGTGATCTGAAGCTGGCCAAACGCGTGGTCGAGATGGGGCGTGGTCAGGGTAAGCTGTTGATGACCGAGCGGCGCTTTAAGGAGATAAGTCAGGGCACGGCTATCGTTCGCCGCTCGCTGCAATCGGTGAGTCGCAAGAATGCCCGCCATCGGGTTGAAGGTGTCAGGGCGCTGCTGGATGTGCATCTGGGCGAAGCATTCGATCATTTTTCCGATCACGGTCCCTGTCTTGCAGATAATATGCTTAATGATGCTGAGAAGCGCCATGCATGGTCGGTGGTCAACGTCTCCGAAACCGGTGCTGCACTGCAGCGCATGGGCAATAGCTGGCAGGATATCGTCTGCGGTGCATTGATCGGGGTGCGCTGGATTGGCGAACGGGTTGGCTCTGGTCTGGCGATTGTTCGCTGGTTTCGTGAAAGCAAACCGGGTGAGCAGAGTATCGGCATCGAATTTGTCGGGGGTGCCCTGCAGCCGACCCGTGGTATGCTGGTGGGCGATCAGTCGGCGCCGATGTCGCGCCGTTGCACATTACTCTTCGACCCTGACGAGCCGAAACGGGTTTGGTTTCCGTATGAGAAAATTGAGGTAGGCAATAAATTGATCTATCTTTTTGAAGGTGAGGGCATCCGCTGCCATGTCGCCAGGGTGCTGCGTAAGGGCCCCAACTTCACCTGCTGCGAGCTGGCTTTCGAAAGCGTGGATGGCAAATATTTCAGCGTTCAGGCCGAGTCTCTTCTCTAGGGAAAGTCTGAAAAAAGCGCAGCAAAGTAAAGCAGCAGAAAGCTTCTCCTTTGGCACATATGTAATCTACCCATAACCCGATGTTTAAGGAAGCTCTGAAAAAGTCAGAGCTTCCGCGCAGGCCATGGATGGCCTGCC
>CAZDJY010000050.1:0-1553 GCA_964505835.1 uncultured Zetaproteobacteria bacterium
ATGACTGATTCCACTCTCTCTACCCGCATCATTCTTCTACAGGGCCAGGCGGCTCTTTCGGATTTTCGTCAGGCCAGACTGAAGCGGGCGCTGAACGAGATCGGTATTGTGACTGAAGGCATCGACAGCCACTGGCTGTATATCGCCGAGGTGGATGAGTCGGCTGAGGTATGGGGCCGGGGCGATGCCGATACGCTGGCCTCGCTGCTGGGCGATGCACCGCAGGCCTGCGAGTTAGAGGCCGCCGATGATCTGTTCGTTGTCATTCCGCGCATCGGCACCATCAGCCCGTGGTCGTCCAAGGCGACCGATATTGCCCGTTTGTGCGGTCTGGATCGCTTGAACCGCATCGAGCGCGGCGTGGTTTATCGTCTTGCTGGCCTGCGTGCGGCGCAGCGGGACAGGGCGGTGGAACTGCTGCATGACCGGATGACGGAATCGGTGCTGAACAATACGGCTGGCATCGATCAGCTGTTCGATCATCATATCCCGGCGCCGTTGGTTGCCGTCGATATTCTTTCCGGCGGCAAGGCGGCGCTTGAGCAAGCTAATCGCGAGCTCGGGCTGGCGCTTTCCGATGACGAAATCGATTACCTGCTGGAGAATTTCACCCGCCTTGAGCGCAATCCTAGCGATGCCGAGCTGATGATGTTTGCGCAGGCCAATTCCGAACATTGCCGGCACAAGATATTCAATGCCGACTGGGTTATTGATGATGTAGCGCAGGATCGTTCGCTGTTTTCGATGATCCGCCATACCCATGAAACGAGTCCGGCCGGAACATTGGTGGCCTATTCAGACAATTCCTCGGTGATTGAGGGGGCGGCTGCGAAACGTTTCTATCCCGATGCCAACGGCCATTACAGCGCGCACGCCGATCAGACACATATTCTGATGAAGGTGGAAACACACAATCATCCGACCGCCATTGCACCGTTCCCGGGTGCGGCGACCGGTTCGGGCGGCGAGATACGCGATGAAGGTGCTACTGGCGTTGGCTCCAAGCCGAAAGCTGGCCTGTGCGGCTTTTCGGTGTCGAACCTCAGAATTCCAGGCTTCGAGCAGCCGTGGGAAAAGGATTTCGGCAAGCCGGGTCGCATCGCCTCGGCATTGGATATTATGCTCGACGGGCCGATTGGCGCTGCGGCCTTCAATAATGAATTCGGTCGCCCGAACCTGTGCGGCTATTTTCGCAGCTATGAGCAAGAAATCGTCAGGCCGGGCGTAGGTACGGAGCTGCGCGGTTATCACAAGCCGATCATGTTGGCCGGCGGTGTCGGTAATATCGATGCGCGGCACGTCCATAAAAAGGGCGTGCCAGCAGGCAGTCTGATTATTCAGCTCGGCGGGCCGGCGATGCTGATTGGGCTTGGCGGCGGGGCGGCCTCAAGCATGGATACCGGTACCAATGTCGAATCGCTGGATTTCGATTCGGTGCAGCGCGGTAATCCGGAGATGGAGCGTCGTTGTCAGGAGGTGCTGGATCGTTGCTGGCAGATGGGCGATGCGAATCCGATCCTGTTTATCCATGATATAGGCGCTGGCGGTCTGTC
>CAZDJY010000050.1:1653-9370 GCA_964505835.1 uncultured Zetaproteobacteria bacterium
TCCATTCCGGTGGGCAAGGATTCGCTGTCGATGAAGACGGTCTGGAACGAGATGGGCCAGCGGCGCGAGATGACCGGACCACTATCGTTGATTGTTTCCGGTTTCGCGCCGGTTGTCGATATCCGTCAAACACTGACGCCGGAGCTGCGCACCGATCAGGGTGAAACAGACCTGATTCTGCTGGATCTGGGTGATGGCAGAAATCGTCTGGGTGGTTCGGCGCTGGCACAGGTATACGGCGTGACAGGTAAGGATGTGCCGGATGTCGATGAGCCCGGTTTGTTAAAAGCCCTGTTTGACGGGGTGCAAGGACTGAACCACGAAGGCTTGCTGCTTGCCTATCACGACCGTTCGGATGGTGGCCTGTTTGTGACCTTGTGCGAGATGGCCTTTGCCGGCCGCGCCGGTTTGTCGGTGCATCTGGAAACGCTGAGCGGTGATCGTTGCGGTGATGAGTTGCCGTTGCTGTTTAACGAGGAGTTGGGCGCTGTGCTGCAGGTACGTCGCAGGGATCGCGAAAAGGTGCTGGCGCATCTGGTGGACGCGGGTCTTGGACATGTGGCGCACGTGATCGGCAGTGCCTGCACTGATGAATTCAACGATCTGCGGCTGGTGATGTCCTGCCATAACAAGGCGGTGATTGATGAGGATGTGCTTGAATTGCACAAGGCGTGGGCTGAAACAAGTTATCGTATGCAGGCTTTGCGCGATAATTCCGAGTGCGCCCGCGAAGCCTTTGCAGGGCTGATCGATGAAAACAATACGGGATTGACGGCTGATCTGAGCTTCGATCCGGCAGCGGATATCTGTGCACCGTATATCAACAAGGCGCGGCCGCAGATGGCTGTGCTGCGCGAGCAGGGTGTGAACGGCCAGATCGAAATGGCCGCAGCATTCGATCGCGTCGGCTTCGATTGTGTGGATGTGCATATGTCCGACATTATCAGTGGCCGGGTGACGCTGGACGGATTCAAGGGTCTGGTGGCCTGCGGCGGCTTCTCCTTCGGCGACGTGCTGGGTGCCGGGCGCGGCTGGGCCAACTCGATTCGCCACAATGCGCAGGCCAGGGATCAGTTCGATGCCTTTTTCCATCGTTCGGATACGTTTGCGCTGGGCGTGTGCAACGGCTGTCAGATGCTCAGCAGCTTGAAGGACATCATTCCGGGTGCTGAGCACTGGCCACAGTTTCTGCGCAACCGTTCCGAGCAATTTGAAGCGAGGTTATTGCAGGTGGAAGTGCCTGAATCAGCGTCGCTGTTTTTGCAGGGTATGGCAGGCTCGCGCCTGCCGCTGGTTGTGGCGCATGGTGAAGGCCGGGCAAGCTTTGATTCGCAGGATCAGCAGGCAGCAGCGCATGTCAGCCTGCGTTATGTCGATGCGCAAGGACAGCCAGCCATACGTTATCCGGCCAACCCGAACGGTTCGCCTGAGGGCATTGCCGGCCTGACTACGGCGGACGGCCGCTTTACCATCATGATGCCGCATCCTGAGCGTTTGTTCCGAAGCGTGCAGCATTCCTGGCATCCGGACGAATGGGGTGAGGACGGTCCGTGGCTGCGCATGTTCCGCAATGCCCGGCGCTGGGTGGATTAACGGTCTGCGGAAAAACTGCATGCGTGCAGTTTTTCGATGCTTTTTGGTGGCTTCTGAGACGCTGTTCTGATAACTTCCGCGCCCGTCATGAATAACAATACTAAATTCGTTTTTGTCACTGGCGGGGTTGTCTCTTCGTTGGGTAAAGGCATTGCCGCTGCATCTCTCGCAGCTCTCTTTGAAGCGCGTGGTCTGAAGGTCACGATGCAGAAGCTTGATCCATATATCAATGTCGATCCCGGCACGATGAGCCCGTTCCAGCATGGCGAGGTTTTTGTCACCGACGATGGCGCAGAGACGGACCTGGATTTGGGGCATTATGAGCGCTTCACGCATGCGACGATGTCCAAACGTTCCAATTACACGACCGGCCGCATTTATGAATCGGTGATTCGTCGCGAACGGCGCGGCGATTATCTGGGCGCTACGGTACAGGTGATTCCGCATATTACCGATGCGATCAAGAATGCGGTGTTGTCGCTCAGGGCTGACGATGTGGATATCGCACTGGTTGAGATCGGCGGCACGGTCGGCGATATTGAGTCGCAACCTTTTCTTGAGGCAATCCGGCAGTTGCGTTTCGATCTGGGGCGCAAGAATACGGCCTATATTCATCTGACTTTGCTGCCCTATATCGCTTCAGCCGGTGAAATTAAATCCAAACCGACACAGCATTCGGTGCAGAAGCTGCGCGAAATCGGCATCCAGCCGGATGTGTTGCTGTGTCGTTCTGAACATCCGATTCCCAAGGGTCAGAAAGACAAGATTGCGCTGTTTTGTAACGTCGATCGTGATGCGGTGATTGACGCGCCGGATGTGGACACCATTTACGGCGTGCCTTTGACTCTGCGCGGGGGCAATCTTGGTTCGCGCGTGCTTGAGCATTTCGGCATGCAGGATAAAGAGCCCGATCTTTCCGAGTGGGAGGATATCTGCAAGCAGATTCGCACCCCCGAAACATGTGTTCACATTGCCATGGTGGGCAAGTATGTGGAGCTGGCCGATGCCTATAAATCGATTAACGAGTCGCTTTTTCATGGCGGTATGGCTAATGGTGTGCGGGTGCAGATTGAATTTATCGATGCCGAATCGCTAGAGAAATCCGGAACCGGTTCACTGAAGGGGATGCATGGCATTTTGGTGCCGGGCGGCTTCGGCGAGCGGGGTACGGAAGGCAAGATGGTGGCCATTCGTTATGCTCGCGAGAACGGCATACCGTTCCTGGGTATCTGTCTCGGCATGCAACTGGCGGTGATCGAGTTTGCCCGTCATGTTGCGGGTCTTGAAAATGCCAATAGCAGCGAGTTCGATGAGCGCGCCGAGCATCCGGTGATTGCCCTGATGACGGAGTGGGAGCAGGAAGGTGCACGCGTACAGCGCAGCAGTGACAGTGATCTGGGCGGTACGATGCGTCTGGGCGGCTATCCGTGCAAGCTGATTAAGGGTACGCATGCCGCGGCAGCGTATAAAAAATCCGAAATACGCGAACGCCATCGCCATCGCTATGAATTCAACAATACCTACCGTGCCCAGCTGGAGGAGGCCGGGCTGGTGGTTTCCGGTACATTGCCGGACGGCTCGCTGGTCGAGATCGTTGAGGTGCGCGAGCATCCGTGGTTCGTCGCCTGCCAGTTTCATCCGGAGTTTTTATCCAGACCGTATGCGCCGCATCCGTTGTTCGCCGCTTTTGTCGGAGCTTCCAAAAAGCATATGGAGAAGGCATGAGCCAGAACACAATCCGGGTCGCCGATATTTCGATCGGCAATGAATTGCCGTTTGTGCTGCTGGCCGGCCCATGCGTGATCGAATCCGAGGATTTCACCTTGCGTGCGGCCGAGTCGATCAAGGCTGTGGCGAACCGGTGCGAAGTGCCGCTGGTGTTCAAATCCAGCTTTGATAAGGCCAACCGAACCAGTAAGGACGGCTTTCGCGGGCCAGGCCTGGATGAAGGCTTGCGTATTTTGCAGCGGGTGAAGGATGAACTGGGGCTGCCGGTCGTCACTGACGTGCATACGCCCGAACAGGCCGCATCCGTGGCTGAGGTTGCGGATATCCTGCAAACCCCGGCATTCCTCTGTCGTCAGACCGATTTTATCCAGAGCGTGGCCGCGACTGGCAAGACGATTAATATCAAGAAGGGCCAGTTTCTGGCGCCATGGGACATGCAGCATGTACTGGATAAGGCGACCTCGACCGGCAATGACAACATCATGCTGTGCGAACGCGGCGCCAGCTTCGGCTACAATAATCTGGTGTCGGATATGCGCTCACTGCTGGTGATGCGCGAGTTCGGCGCGCCCGTAGTCTATGATGCAACGCATTCGGTGCAGCAACCGGGAGGCCTGGGCGGGGCTACCGGCGGCAACCGCGAGTTTGTGCCGGGACTGGCACGGGCGGCTGTGGCGACCGGCGTTGCGGCATTGTTCATGGAGGTGCATCCGGATCCGGACAAAGCCTTGTCGGACGGTCCGAATTCGTTGAAGCTGGATCATCTGGAAACGTTGCTGCGGCAATTAAAACAACTGGATCAGGTCGTGAAGACATCGAGCTGAGCAGAATCTGAATGAGTCCATGTCCGGGTGGAGAGGAGATAGCTCCCCGGGCGAAAACAGTTAGAAAACAAAAAAAGGAAAGAAGTCCGGCATGTGGCCGGACACAGGAGTAAAGAGTGAGTGAAATTGTTAAAATCCATGGCCGCGAGATCTTTGATTCGCGTGGCAACCCGACCGTAGAGGTTGATGTAAAGCTGACGTCCGGGGCGTTTGCCCGTGCCGCAGTACCGAGCGGCGCTTCTACCGGCACCCGTGAAGCTGTCGAGCTTCGTGATGGCGATGCCCGTCTGAGTGGCAAGGGAGTCAGGACAGCGGTTGCCCATGTGAATGGTGAGATTGCATCCGCAGTAAAAGGTCTCGATGCATCGGATCAGCAGGGGCTGGATGATAAGTTGATTGCGCTGGACGGCACTGCCAACAAAGGTCGTTTGGGCGCCAATGCTATCCTCGGCGTATCCATGGCTGTGGCCAAGGCACAGGCTGTGGAAAACGGCGAATCGCTATTCCGCTATCTGGGCGGCGACAAGGCGAATCTTCTGCCTGTACCGTGCATGAACGTGATCAACGGCGGTTCGCATGCCGATAACAGCATCGATTTTCAGGAGTACATGATTGCTCCTGTGGGCGCATCTTCGTTTGCCCAGGCCCTTGAGATGGCTGCCGAGGTTTTCCACGCCCTGAAGTCGGTATTGAAGTCCGGTGGCCATATTACCGCTGTGGGCGATGAAGGCGGCTTTGCTCCGAACCTCGGTTCCAATGAAGAAGGCATTGTCGTGATTCTGCAAGCCATCGAGAAGGCAGGCCTGAAGCCGGGCGACGATGTTGCGATCTGTTCGGACATGGCCGCTTCCGAGTTCTATCACGACGGCGCTTATGTTCTGGCCGGTGAAGGCGGCAAGAAATTCGATTCGGCAGGTCTGGTTGATTTGATTGATTCGCTGTGCCGTCAGTATCCCATTATTTCCGTTGAGGATGGTCTGGATGAAGGCGATTGGGATGGCTGGAAGATCCTGACCGACAAGATTGGGGATCGGGTGCAGGTGGTCGGCGACGATCTGTTTGTTACCAACCCGGCGATCCTTAAGCAGGGCATCGACAAGGGTGTTGCCAATGCCTTGCTGGTTAAGGTCAACCAGATTGGTACATTGAGCGAAACCATTGCGGCTGTAAACATGGCCCACGATGCAGGTTACCGTTGCATGATGAGCCATCGCTCGGGTGAAACCGAAGATGCGACGATTGCCGATCTTGCGGTGGCGTTGAACTGTGGTCAGATCAAGTCCGGTTCAGCTTCCCGATCCGATCGCATGGCCAAGTACAATCAGTTGTTGCGCATCGAAGAAGAGCTTGGTTCGCAGGCCCGCTATGCTGGCCGTTCCGCTTTTTTACGGAGCTGATCACTGAAGCAACCGATCATGCGCCGGGTCGTGCGCTCCCTGATCGGGATCGCGGGTCTCGCTGCGATCGGTTATATGGTCTGGGGGCTGGTGTTCTCCGAGCACGGGTATCTTGTGTACCGCGAAGAGTTGGCCCGCTTTCAGGAACTGCAGGATGAGGTGGTACATCTCAAACAGCAGCGTGAGCAATTGGCTCGGCAGATCCTCAGTCTGCGTAACGATCCAGAGGCGCTGGAAGAGTTGGTACACCGGGAACTGGGCTATGTGCATCAGGATGAATTCATGTTGATCATGCCTGAGCATGACAAGAATACGAAAGGAGCTGCGAAGCCGTGAACGCCGTTGTGACCCGTTTTGCCCCTTCTCCGACCGGGCTGTTGCATCTGGGCAATGTACGAACCGCATTGCTCAACTGGTTGTATGCGCGCAAGCATGGGGGGCGTTTTCTGTTGCGTTTCGAGGATACCGACAGGGATCGCTCACAACAGCAATATATCCATGCCATCGAAGAGGATTTAAACTGGCTTGGCTTGGACTGGGACGGCGATGCATTGTTTCAGTCCGGCCATGCAGACAAGCATATGCAGGCTTTGGAAACGCTTGCATCAAAAGGGCTGGCCTATCGCTGTTTCTGCAGTGAATCGCAATTGGCGCTGGACCGGAAGCTGGCCACCTCGCGGGGGCTTCCGCCACGTTATAACGGTCGCTGCAGAGAGCTGTCTGCTGAGGAAGCTGAAGTAAGATCTGCGACTGAGCCTTTTGTCTGGCGTCTGGCCATCCATGCCGAGGATGGTGAAGTGCTGGTCGCCGATGCGTTGCGCGACGATGTGCATTTCTCACTGGCCGATCTCGATGATCCGGTGGTGGTGCGCTCGGATGGAAGTTTTACCTTTCTGCTTCCCAATGCTTTGGATGATGCGCTGGACGGGATTACCCATGCCATGCGTGGCGACGATCATCTAACCAATTCGGCTTATCAGGTCTGGCTGCTTGAGCGGCTCGGATATCAGCCGCCGGTGTATCTGCATCATGGCCTGCTTCTGGGGCCGGATGGAGCGAAGTTATCCAAACGCAGTGGCAGCCACAGCGTGGCCGAGTTACGCGAGGCGGGGCTTTTGCCCGCTGCTTTGGTGCAGGCGATGACACGGCTCGGGCATCCGAATCTTCCTGATGATACTCTGGATGTTTCAGATTTGGCGGCTGCCTTTGAAGCCGAACATGTGTCCACCAGTGCTGTACGCTGGTCGGATGACGAGATGTGGCGTTGGCACACACGGCTCTTGCATATGTTGCCGCTTGATCAGCTGTTGGGGCTGGTGCAGGCAGAATTGCCCAATGCGGATCTGGGCTTTGTGCAGTTGATCCAGCCAAATCTTGAGCGGATTGAGAATGCAGTCTCGTTTTGTCGTCTGCTTGATCCCAAGGCTCCTCTGGGTTTGGAGGAAATGGCTATTGCTTGCGAAGCTGGTGCCGGTTTTTTTGCTGAGGCCGAGAAGCAGTGGCAAGCAGTTCGGGGCCACGAGGCAGATGATATGGCGGGCATCTGGAAAGGCTGGTCCACTGCCATCAAAGCGGAAACCGGATGCTCTGGGCGTAATCTATTCATGCCCTTGCGCGTGGCATTGACCGGTGCGGCGCACGGGCCAGACATGAGCTCCGTTCTGGCCTATCTGGACAGGGAAGGCGTGGATGAACGGTTGAAAGATATTCAGCAGCAGGTGAGCGCATGAGTGAATCCTTCAAACAGGGTGAACTGTTGGTTTACAATAGCCTGACGCGCAGCAAACAGGTGTTTGAACCGCTGGTGCCGGGTCAGGTTGGTATGTATGTCTGCGGTGTGACCGTTTATGATTATTGTCATGTCGGCCATGCCCGCGTGATGGTTGTTTTCGATGTGATCTACCGCTGGCTGATTAACCTCGGCTTCAGCGTTAATTTCGTACGCAATTTTACCGATGTGGACGACAAAATCATCGCCCGTGCCAATGAGCGCGGGATCGCTATCGATGTTTTGACCGAAGAAATGATTGAGGCCTTCCACGAGGATGCCGATGCACTGGGTTGCCTGCGTCCAAGCCATGAACCGCGCGCCACCCGGCACATGCATGAGATGATCGCAATGATCAAGGCGCTGGTGGATGGAGGCCATGCTTATGTGGCCGATTCCGGCGATGT
>CAZDJY010000051.1:0-6873 GCA_964505835.1 uncultured Zetaproteobacteria bacterium
ACGCCGTTCGATCTGCTCGGACTTTATCAGGGCTGGCCGTTGACCGAGCGGGATGGCATCGCCACCGGTGTTTTGCCCGATATGATACATCTTTACCGGCGGCCGATATTGAGTTTCTGCCGCGAACGCGGCGAGGATGTCCGGCAGGCTATCCGGCATGTGTTGATCCATGAGCTGGGGCATTATTTTGGTTATTCGGATGAGGAAATGGAGGCCATCGAATGGCAGGCGAATCAGGAACAGCAGGGGCAATGACTGAGAGGGATCAGGCCCTGATCACGGCTTTGCGCGAGCAACTGGCCGGTATTCTTGCAGGCAAGGAAGAAGCTATCGATCAGGTGTTGATCACCCTGCTGGCAGGCGGTCATCTGCTGATCGAGGATGTGCCGGGTGTAGGCAAGACGACACTCGCGCATGCGCTGGCTGCGAGCCTTGATACCGATTTCGGCCGCATCCAGTTTACCGCCGATCTGCTGCCGGCCGATATTGTGGGCGTGGAGATATTCGACCCCGGCGAAAAACGCTTTGTTTTCCATCCGGGTGCAATCTTTCATCACATTGTCCTCGCCGACGAGATTAATCGGGCCACGCCCAAGGCCCAGTCGGCATTGCTTGAGGCGATGGCTGAAGGGCAGGTCAGTATCGAGCGGGAGACGCGCCCGCTGCCCGATCCGTTCTTTGTTATGGCCACCCAGAATCCGATGGAGCATCTGGGTACCTTCCCGCTGCCGGAATCACAGTTGGATCGATTCTTTATGCGTATCTTGCTCGGTTACCCGGATCGGGAAGCCGAGCGCAAGGTGCTGCGCGGCGAGGCCGGCCAGACAAAGCTTTCCGGCCTCCGGCCTGTGGCCTCCTGGTCCGATGTGCGGCGAGCCCGGCAGGAGCTTGGCGGCATCAAGGTTGCCGATGTACTGCTTGATTATGTCCTCCAACTGCTGGAAATCAGCCGCAATGGCGAATGGTTGAAGCAGGGGGCAAGTCCGCGCGCTGGTCGCGATTTGATGCAGGCGGCCAGTGCCCATGCATGGCTCGCCGGCCAGAGTTTCGTTACCGCATCCGATGTGCAGGCTGTCTGGCTTCCGTGTCTGGGTCACCGTGTCGTAGCCTCGGGAGAGCCGGATGCGGCGTTGATGTCGTTGCTCGAAAGCGTGCCTGTTCCGGCGTAAGGCTGGTTTCCAGGGCATGAGAGTCGGCGCAAGGTAATCGAATGGCTTACGATCCTGCTGATCTGAGGCTGCCCGGTTGGTTGTTGCGCCTGCTGGATGCGCTGATTCGCTTGCGCGTGCCGCTCTACCCGGGCTGGCAGTTATCCATGACCCGTCCGGGGGTCATGTTTCTCCTGGCTGTAACCGGAGTCTGGGCTGCGGCCTTTTACTCTGGCAACAATCTCCTGTATCTGTGCGGTGCGGTGCTGCTGGCTTTGGGGACGGTCGCATTGTGGCAGGGCAGACGATTGCTTAAACATTTCCCCGACCTGGACAAGTTGCCGGTATTCGAGGCGCATGAGCCTCAGGTGTTGCGTCGCCATCAGGTGTGCTCGCCGGAAAGTGCTGCTGTGGTCGCCGTGCATGGGTGCAATGAGGCAGGAGATTTCGAACTGCTGGGTAGATACGGCCATGACGGGCTGTTGCTGGTCGGGCGAGTGCGACCGGACAAGCGGGGTCTGTTTACGCTCGATCAGGTCAGGCTGAGTAGCGAGGCGCCGCTCGGACTGTTCAGGCTTGAGCGGCTGGCGGATATGGGGGCCGAGCTGATTGTATTGCCGAAGTCCGTGCCCTGGCAGATGGCATCCTTCAGCGCAGGCGACGGGTTTAGCCATCGTGATGGCGATGAATGGCGCGATCTGCGTGGTTATGTGCCGGGGGATGCGCTGTCAAAGGTGCACTGGCGCAAGGCAGCTGGCCATGTCGGTAATGACCGGGCCTGGACGGTCAAGCGCTTTAGTGCCGAAGGTCGGAATGAGTCTGGTGACATCTTGCGGGTTGATCTGAGGTTGCCGAAGCATGTCGAGCAAGCGGCATTCGAGGCATTGCTCGGCAAGGCCTGGTTCTGGCTGCAAGAGCACCGGCAGCAGCCGGGGCGCCTGTATCTGGGTCGCGAATCTTACGACACCGCATCCGCCGAGGCATGCCTGGCCGCCATGCGGGCGCTGGCAAGCTGTCATCCGCAGGATGCAGGTCCGGCTTCGGGCGAAGGCATGCTTCTGTCGCTTGCCGGGGGATCGACATGAATGGTGCCGGCTCTCTGCGTACCGAGCGCCTGACACTGGCGGTGCTGATGTGCGGTGTTGCATCCTTGGCACTGTCGGATTTTGTCAGCCCCTTTTACTGGTCGTTGTCGGTGATCGCGGGACTATTTCGTCTTTGGCGCGGACCGGGGTTCTCACTCAGTGAATTGCAGGCGAGCATGATCGGCTGGTTCGGTTTTTTCTGGGTGGGGTTGGAGTTGGCTCTGGGGCGAGCCTGGGTCGTCGCCTTTACCGATTTTCTGCTGATTCTGGCACTGGCGGTGGTGATCGAGGCACCGACGGCGCGCAATCACCTGCATCGCATGCTGGTCGGGTTATTTCTGGTGCTGGCGGCGGCCGTGTTGACCGACTCGGTGCTCTATGTGTTGCCGTTGGCTGCGCTGATATGGTTCCTGTGGCGCGCTGCTGCCTGTCTGTACGGCCTGAACTGGCCGGGCGGTGATATTGATCCGCTGCCCGCTAAACGGGATCTAAAGCCGATGTTGATGATTGTTGCCATGGCCGCTGCCTTGTTTATTGCGATGCCGCGCTTTGATGTGCATTCCCTGCTCAAGCCGACCCAGCCGCGTATGCAGACCAGCGGTTTCTCAGATCAGGTGCAGCTCGGCGATTTCGCCCGTGAGCTGGATGCCACGGTGGTGCTGCGGGTGGAGCCGGAAGTGCCGCTGCAAGACTCCGAGCTCGGACATTTCCGTAGCATCATGGAGGGTCGTTATTGGCGCGGGACGTCGCTGTCGCGCTTTACTGGCCATGGCTGGCAACGGCTTGCGGGGGCAGCTTCGGGCCCGGCCCGAAACGATATCATCCGAAGCTGGGTACGCGGCAGTGATGTGCGTCTGGCGAAGGGAAAGGGGCTTAGGGCTGCCGTCTATCGGGAAGCATCCGATCATGGCTATATCCAGTTGCCGCAGGGGCTGATGGGCATCCGTACGGTGCCCGAGCCGGTCAGGCTGGATGCCGGGGGAGCCATGTCCTTTATGACTCCGCCGGCTGGACGATTGCGATTGTTAATGGATGTTTCGCCGAGCCGAAGATCTGCTGCCAGCCCCGATATGCGGCCTCCTGTTGCGGCAGAATACTCCACGACCCATACCCCTGAGGCCTTGAAACAATGGGTGAAAGAATTTGCTGCAGAAGGCAGCCAGGCTGAGATATTGCAGCGCATCGCCGGAGAACTAAGTGGTTGGACCTATGATTTACAGGCTGATATTTCCAACGAGCATCCACTGGAATCCTTCCTGACCGGCAAGCGTGGTCATTGCGAGCTGTTTGCCACAACCCTGGCGCTGGCGGCACGCGAGTTGGGCCTGTCGGCACGCGTGGTCAACGGTTATCGCGGCGGCGAATGGAATAAAGCCGGAGGCTTCCTGATTATGCGTCAGCAGCATGCGCACAGCTGGACCGAGGTGTGGATGGATGGCGAATGGCGGCTGATGGATGCCACACCCGCCTCGCGCTGGACCTTGTCCGGTGTGCGTTTTCCGGCGCTGGATGAGGTTTGGGAGGCGGTCAGGCTGAACTGGTATCGCTATGTGCTTGAATTTCAGGATGCAGATCGAACTGCACTGATCAAGCAGCTGTGGCAGCAGCTGCGCAGCTACGGTTTGATGCTGGCGCTGTTCGTTGCGGCTCTCGGATTGATGATCTGGCTCGGCGGATATCTGCGCAGCTTAAGCCCGCACAAGCGAGGTTTGCGGGGTTGGTCGGTACTGGATCGCTGGCTTGAGCGGCATGGGCGCTATCGGGCCCCGCATCAGCCACTGCGCCAGCTGCCAGCGCCGGAAGGAACGGATATCCGGCGCTGGCAGGTCTTTGTTTCGGACTGGGAGGAGCAGGCCTATGGTGGCAGCGAGGCATGGCGGCGTAGCGATTTGAGGCGGCATTTGCGTGCGCTTTGAGGTTCGCGCTGCTAAAATGCGACGCATCAGTTTTCAGGAGGGTGTCCGTGGGAATTCTTGAAGGTAAAAAAGGCCTGATCCTTGGCTTGGCTAATGACAAGTCCATTGCATGGGGTGTAACCCAGGCTTGTAAACGCGAGGGCGCTGAGCTGGGCTTTAACTATCTCGGTGAAATGCTTGAGAAAAGGGTGCGTCCTCTGGCCGAATCTGTGGATGCAAGCATTATCGAGCCGCTGGATGTTAGCGATGATGCCCAGATGGATGATTTTTTCGCCAAGGTTGAGCAACAGTGGGGAAAACTGGATTTTATGGTTCATTCCATTGCTTTTGCCAACAAAGAGGCTTTGAAAGGCAGCTTCAGGAATACAACGCGTGCGGATTTCCAACTGGCGCTGGATATCTCCGCCTACTCGTTTATCGCCTGTGCCCAGCGAGCATCCAGGCTGATGAACGAAGGCGGCAGCATGGTGACGATGACTTATCTTGGCGCAGTTCGTGCGGTGCCGAATTATAATGTCATGGGTGTGGCCAAAGCTGCGCTTGAGGCATCCACCCGTTATCTGGCTCAGGATCTGGGCCGCGATGGTATTCGAGTCAATGCCATTTCAGCGGGTCCGATCAGGACGCTGGCTGCTTCCGCCGTGGGTGATTTCAGAAAGCTCATGGAGAAAAGCGCACGTGGCTCGATGTTGGGGCGCAATGTCTCACAGGATGAAGTGGGTAACACCACTGCATACCTGCTTTCCGATATGGCTTCAGGCGTTTCCGGCGAGGTCCACTATGTTGATAGCGGCTTCCATGTCGGTGCGGGCGATCCGGGCATCGAATAAGCGTGTCCGGTTCTCTGTTTGGTCAGGTTTTCAGGGTTTCCACAGCCGGGGAGTCGCATGGCGCGGCTCTGGTTGCCATTGTCGAGGGTTGTCCGGCAGGGCTTGAGTTAAGCGAAGCGGATATCCAGCCCGATCTTGATCGGCGCAAACCCGGCCAATCCAAATATACCACCCAGCGCCGAGAGGATGACCGGGTGGAGATTCTCTCCGGCGTATTCGAAGGAAAGACGACGGGTTGCCCCATTGGCTTGTTGATTCGCAACACCGATCAACGCAGTAAGGATTACTCCGAAATCAAGGATAAATTTCGTCCCGGCCACGCCGATTTTACCTTCTTCGAGAAATATGGGATGCGTGACTATCGCGGTGGTGGGCGCTCCTCGGCTCGCGAAACGGCGATGCGCGTCGCTGCAGGCGCTGTGGCCAAGAAACTGCTTGCCGAGCTCGCTGGCATTTCAATCACCGGCTGGGTGGATCAGATCGGTCCGGTCAAAGCCAGTAGCTTCGATGCGGCCGAGATCAGCAATAACCCCTTTTTCTGTCCGGATGCCAAGGCGGCAAAGCAGATGGCCGATTTCATGGATAAGCTGCGCAAAACGGGCGATTCGATTGGTGCGGGTGTGACGGTTGAAGCGCACGGTATGATTGCGGGTCTGGGAGAGCCGGTATTCGATCGTCTGGATGCCGATATTGCCAAGGCTATGATGAGTATTCAGGCGGTGAAGGGCGTGGAAGTTGGTGATGGCTTTGCCTGCATTGAGGCGAACGGTTCAGAGTTCGGGGATCCCATGCGCGCAAGCGGTTTTGCATCCAATCATGCCGGCGGCATTCTGGGTGGCATTTCCAATGGCGATACGATTCATGTGCGCATGGCGCTGAAGCCGACTTCATCCATTCTGAAGCCGCGCCCGACAGTCGATATCCATGGTAATGAAACCGAGATTGTCACCAAGGGTCGCCACGATCCCTGCGTCGGCATCCGTGCGGTACCGATTGCCGAAGCCATGCTGGCGCTGGTGCTGGCAGATCATCTGCTCAGGCAGCGCGGCAGTAAACTCTAAGGATGCTCTGAAAAGTCACAGCATCAGTGCAGGCCATGGATGGCCTGCCAGAATTATGTGCGTAAGTGACTGATTTTGCTTAATTAAAACTACAAGGTTGTAGTTTTTCATACCTTCCCTAAATCTTCCAGAGATCAGTTGTCGCCGTTAGCCGGAGGCTGATCCTCAGCACTATCACCCCAGTCTTCCTCTTCCCAGTCATCCTCGGATGTGGGTTCAGGCTTGGGTGGGTTCCCGTCATAGATCAGGTACTGACGATTCTGCATCCATGCTTCACGCGTAAATATATATGGATCAAGCGCCAGCTCGTCGCGCATATCAGAGGCCTGCAACAGCCGCTTGCGCTTGTCGATGTATTTCACCGCTGCAATAGCCAGTGCCGCCTGCGGGGAGATGACAAAGGAAGCCCAGAACAGCGGGTCGGTTGCGGTAGCAGTGATCAAATCAGGTGTTTTACGCACTGAGTTCGGCCCCAGCAGCGGATAGACGATGTAAGCGCCCTGCGATGCGCCCCATACGGCCAGGGTCTGACCAAAGTCCTCGTTGTGCTTCTCCAGTCCGGCGGAGGTAGCCACATCAAACAGGCCGCCGATACCGAGCGTGGAATTGGTCAGAAAACGTCCGAAATCCTGAAACCCCTGCTTTCCCTTGCCCTGCAGAAAATCGTTGAAGACGGTGTTTAAGTAAGTGCTGTTGTCGAAAAAATTGGAAACACCGGTTTGCAAGGGCGTTGGTGTCAGATCGCGGTAGGCAATAGCCAATGGCTTCAGTGTTACCCGGTCGAGACCATCATTGAACTTGTCGGTCACCCGGTTCATGCCCTCCAGCGGATC
>CAZDJY010000051.1:6973-9157 GCA_964505835.1 uncultured Zetaproteobacteria bacterium
GAAATATTTCACGGGCAAGGGTTGGGGCAGCGGGCATGGATGGCATCAATACCGGCCAGCACCTCGCTGGATAATGTCAATTCGCTGCTGGAGAGGTTTTGCTGTAATTGCTCCATGTTTGTTGCACCGATGATGCAGCTGCTGACAAAGGCTTGCTGTTGAATGAAGGCTAGCGCCATTTGCGCCGGAATCAGATCATGATCCCGGGCCAGCTGCACATAAGCTGATGTTGTGCTCTCGGCTGCATCGCCCGAGTAGCGGGTGTAGGCCTCAAACAAGGACAGGCGCGCACCCTCGGGGTGTCGCCCATTCAGGTATTTTCCGGACAGCACGCCGAAGGCCAGTGGCGAGTAGGCCAGCAGGCCGATCTGCTCACGGCAGGCAATTTCGGCCAGGCCAATCTCGAAGCTGCGGTTAAGCAGGCTGTATGGATTTTGGATCGAAACGACGCGCGGCAGATTACGCACCTCGGCCTGTTGAATGTGTTGCATCACACCCCAGGGTGTTTCATTGGATACCCCGACATGGCGCACCTTGCCGGCTGCAATCAGACGATCCATGGCCTCCAATGTTTCGTCAATCGGCGTGGACTGCTCCTCAGCCGCATGCTGATAACCAAGCTTGCCGAAGAAGTTGGTATTGCGATCGGGCCAGTGGGTCTGATAGAGGTCGAGATAATCGGTTTGCAGCCGCCTCAGTGAGTCTTCACAGGCGCTGATGATGTTCGTTGCATCCAGTCGTGCCTTGCCCTCCCTGATGTGCGGACACCAGCCTGTCGGGCCGCAGACTTTGGAGGCCAGCGCGACCTCGTGACGGCGTCCGGTTTTGGCAAACCACTCGCCGATGATCGATTCTGTAGCCCCGTAGGTCTCTTTGCGCGGAGGGATAGCGTACAGTTCGGCCGTATCAAAGAAATTGACGCCGTGATCCAGCGCGTAATCCATTTGTCTGAAGGCATCCTCGCGCGTGTTCTGCTCGCCCCAGGTCATGGTGCCCAGTGCGATGCGGCTGATGCGGAGGTCAGTCCGGCCCAGTGTGGTGTATTGCATCAGGGTTTCCTCTTATCGGGATCGGGGACGATCAGCGGACGTTCGTATTTCAGATCGACCTCGCTGAACGAGGCCAGTGAATCGTTGCGGATATCCCTCCAGAAGGCGTGGTCGATCTTTAGCCAGCGTGCAATCAGAGGCTCGGGCACATTCTCTTCCTCCAGCGATTCGCGCAGGATGCTCTGGCGCAGCTGCAATAGTTCCTGCGGGATGTACATGCGGCGATGCGCCAGCTCAAGCGCCATGCCGGGATAACGGATGTCACCGCCGAATTTCTCAGCCATAAACTGGGTCTGGCGCAGTTCGATAGCCTGCTGATCGTGGCCCTCGAAAAACTTTTGCAGCCAGGGGTGTGCGTAGATCTTGTCATAGAAGCGCTTATGCACGCGTTCAATGACAGCAAGTCCGCCGAGTTGTTCGAACAGGGTTTGGCGTTTCGCCTTGTTAGGCGATGGCTTATTCACAGGCGGGGCACATACCGCTGCCGCAGGCAGGTTTCGGAGCGCAGGGGGCTGAGCCGCAGGCCGTGTCGGGCGTACCGTGGCCGACGGCATGGGCAGAGATCAGTTTGGCAAGCCGGTCGCTGCCGCACGACGGGCAGTGCACTGTTTCATTGCGACGTAGCACCAGAGTTTCGAATTCGTTGCTGCATGTATCGCAGCGGTATTCGTAGATCGGCATGGGAACCTCCATGATTGGACGGTATGGTAAGCATTTCCTGCGAAACTGCATCCCCCATGTATATGACTGAATGTGGCCGAACCCAGCCCGTCGCCTTATTGCAGCAGAGTGCTGTATTGAATTGCATTCACCTGCTGATTTAAATTGCAACGGGGTGCTGGTTTTGAGTGCATTTTGTAAGCTCAAATCATTACCGGATGCACAGCGCTATCTCAAACCAGAAACCAGCTTTGACATGCTAGATAGAATCACCGCAAATCAGTCTGATTTTGACGCATAGGATGAATTGCAAAAGGCTCGCTCCAAGCTGTTCGATACAATCTTTGGTCAAAGCCCAAAGGCAGCATGAGCAACATGACCATGCTACCATGTTTCAGGCTCATTTATGGATTGGAAAATACTGTCACATCCGTGACATGTTCTTGAGAAGTTCATGTCACATTTGGATATTAAT
>CAZDJY010000052.1:0-8917 GCA_964505835.1 uncultured Zetaproteobacteria bacterium
TGCAAGTTGTTGATTTGTAAGGAAAGTGAAAATCGCACTTTTCGCTTTCCGTGAAATAAAAAGGCCATGGACGGACTTTTTACGACTTTATCAAATTTGGCGCTGCACGAAAGCCAAGAAACCGTTAGCTTTGGCCCGTGTTTACAGGAATTATTCAGGATGTTGGCAGCATTACGGCCATCGAACGGCAGGCTGAGCAGACGCATATGCAGTTTTCCACTGCGCTGGACATGTCTGGCTGGCAGTTGGGCGACTCAATCGCTGTGGATGGCTGTTGTCTGACCATTACGGCATTTCCCAAGCCGGACGTCTTTGCCGCAACGCTATCCCTGGAAACGCTAAATTTGACACGCTTTGCAGATGCACAGGTAGCCTGGAGGGTCAATCTGGAGCCGGCATTGCGCATGGGCGATGCATTGGGCGGACATTTGGTCAGCGGGCATGTGGACGGTTTGGCCGAGGTCATGGCCATAAGCGATATCGGCGAGCATCGTGAAATTAGTTTCTCAGCCCCCGAGTCGCTGGCCCGATATATTGTAGTCAAAGGTTCGGTGACACTGAACGGGGTCAGTCTGACCGTGAACCGAGTGGACGCGAATTGCTTTACCGTGAACCTGATTCCCCATACCTTGTCGCACACCAATCTGGATGCGCTGAAAAGGGGCGCGTTCGTCAATTTGGAAACGGACATGATGGGGCGCTATGTAGAGCGTCTTTTGACCTATGTGCCAATCGCTTCAAAGACGGAGAATGAATGAGTTTAGCAAGCTGTGAAGAGCTGATTGAAGAGTTGCGCGCCGGGCGCATGATTATCCTTGCCGATGACGAAGATCGCGAGAATGAGGGCGATCTCGTTATGGCGGCTGAATGGGTGACCCCTGAGGCGGTTAACTTCATGGCGATGCACGGTCGCGGCCTGATTTGTCTGGCCCTGACCGAGGAACAGACCCAGAATCTGCAGTTGCCGTTAATGGTCTCCAATACCAATAACAAGTTCAAAACAAATTTCACTTTATCGATCGAGGCCGCCGAAGGCGTAACAACGGGCATCTCCGCATTCGATCGCGCCCATACGATTCGTACTGCCATTCAGGATGATGCCAAGGCATCCGATCTGCATTCTCCCGGCCATGTATTCCCGTTGCTTAGCCGCAGCGGCGGCCTGCTGGTTCGCGCCGGCCATACCGAGGCCAGTGTTGATCTAGCACGCATGGCGGGGTTGAAACCGGCCGGTGTGATCTGCGAGATCATGAATGAGGATGGCAGCATGGCGCGCATGCCGGAGCTGAAGAAGTTTGCCAGGAAACACAAGCTGAAGATCGGTTGCATTGCTGATGTGATCCGCCACCGTCTGCAATATGATTCGCTGGTCAAACGCGAAGTGGAAGTGCGCATGCCGACGGAATTTGGTGATTTTCGCATGCTTGGTTACAGTAATCTGGTTGATTCAGCCGAGCATGTGGCGCTGGTGATGGGCAATCCCGACCCTGAGCGGGCCTGCCTTGTGCGTGTGCATTCCGAATGTCTGACCGGCGATGTATTCACCTCGCGGCGGTGTGATTGCGGCTCCCAGCTGCATGCCGCCATGCGTCAGGTGGCCGAGGCAGGTGAGGGTGTGGTTCTATACCTGCGCCAGGAAGGACGGGGCATTGGCCTGTTGAATAAGTTGAAAGCCTATAAACTGCAGGACTCGGGTCATGATACTGTCGAAGCCAACGAAAAACTGGGCTTCAAGGCTGATTTACGTGATTACGGCATCGGCGCCCAGATCCTGCGCGATATCGGTCTGAGAAAACTCAATCTGCTAACCAACAACCCCAAAAAGATCATTGCCCTTGATGGCTACGGTCTGGAGGTGAACGAGCGGGTTCAGCTGCAAAGCACACCGCACGAGGACAATATCGCCTATCTGACCACCAAGCGGGAGAAGATGGGGCATATTCTGGATATGGGTGGAGTAAAACATGAGTCTTGATGCGCCGCACCTGGCCGGCAATGTAAACGCTGGCGGGCTGAATATCGGCATTATTGTCAGTCGATTCAATGCAGACATTACCGAGGCGCTTTTGATCGGGGCGCTATCTGCTCTGAAAGAGCATGGCAGTAAGGAAGAGGATCTGACCGTCATTCACGTTCCGGGTGCATTCGAAATCGGCACGATCGCTGCGGCCATGGCCGATTCCGGCCGTTTTGATGCACTTGTCTGTCTGGGTTGTGTGATTCGCGGCGATACGGCGCATTTCGATTATGTCTGCGAGGGTGCGATGGCTGCGATTGGAAAAATCACTCAGCGCGGCGATATAGGCGTCGGCAACGGCGTGTTAACCCTGGACACGATCGAACAGGCACGCGAACGCATTGGCGGTAGCCATGGGCATAAAGGCGAAGAGGCGGCTTTAACCGCTGTTGAAGTGGCATGCCAGCTGAAATGGCTTGCCGAGGAATGGGAGATTTAAGTTGGCCAATCGTCATCAGGCCAGAGAATCAGCTCTGGAAACACTCTATGCGTGGCATAGCGCTCAACAGGATGGAGGCATGCTGCCAGATCTGTTGGCTAGTCGTCTGGCGCACGATGAAAGGAATGACCAGGATAGCGATTATCTACGCGAAATCGTTCACGGCGTTACCGAAAATGTGGTTGAGCTGGACGAGGTACTTTGTACAGCCGTACGCGGCCGCAGCCTGCGCTCTGTCGCCCATATCGAGCACAATGTTCTGCGCATGGCAGTCTGGGAGATGCAAAACAGGCTGGAAATTCCGTACCGCGTGATTATCAATGAAGCGCTTGAATTGACCCGTGCCTATGCCGGCGAGGCCCCGCGCGGCTTTATCAACGGGGTGCTGGATAATCTGGCCAAGAAATTGCGCCCGGCAGAGATCAGACAAAAGTAAGGACTCAACCGGCTTCGCGTCATTGTTCCAACTCTATCTAGAGAAGATAGGTACCTGAAAAAACCGTTTGAACTTCACCTTCAAGTATCAGCTTATCCAATGTGCCGGAGACGCTAACCACGCCACCGGGCATTTCGATGCTTTGCGGGCGGCTATGACCATCCACCTGCCAGATGGCAGCAGCAACAGCACAAGCGCCTGAGCCGCAGGCCAGGGTATGGCCTGCGCCACGTTCGATGATATCGATGTATACATGATCGGCGACCTGGCCGGTGACAATCTCGATATTGCGATCATGCGGAAACTCTTCCGTTGCCTCGAAAAAGACCCGATGTGGATTGCCGATCTCGATATCCACATGCGCATCGGTCTTCTCCCCGATCACGGCGGCACCCATGTCGACACGAATGCCGGCATCGGAGCGGGCGGCATGCACGACACGATCGCTCAGTGCAATGCTGACGCCATCCTTGCCAGTTTTTTGCATCAGCAGATCACCGACACAACGCAGACCGTTACCACAATTTCCTGCTTCGGATCCATCATTGTTGAAGATGCGCATGGCCGCATCGGCTGCATCATGGGGCAGCAGCACCAGCAGTTGGTCACAGCCTATGCCGTAGCGGCGCTCGGTGATCTGGCGGATAAAGGTTTCGTCCAATTCCGGAAGACCGGCGTTGAGGCCGTCGAGTACGATGAAATCGTTGCCTTGTGCCTGCATCTTGGTGAATGGCAGGCTCATCACTTACGATGTTCCACTTCTACAGTGGTATATACACCACCGCGCACATTAAATACGGCCTGCACCTTGATATAGCGAGGATCGAGCAGCTTGATCAGGTCATCGGCGATCATATTGGTCACCTTTTCATGGAAATGGCCTTCATCGCGGAAACTCCAGTAGTACAGTTTCAGAGATTTCAGTTCCACGCAGCTTTGATCGGGCACATAATCGATCTTGATCTCGGCAAAATCGGGCTGCCCGGTTTTCGGGCACAGGCAGGTGAATTCCGGTGAATCGATACGGATATGATAATCGCGTTCAGGATTCGGATTCTCGAATGTTTCAAGATAGCGGGTCGGTTTGTTGATGACCGCGCCTAGTTTTTCACTCATGTTCAAACCTCAAAGTGCTCAATAATATCGGCATAGATAGCCGTCAAAGTTTCTATTTCGTTCACTGCAACGCATTCGCCAACCTGATGAATGGTTGAATTGGTCAGGCCGAGTTCGGCTACCGGTACGCCTGCCGAAGCAAGAAAACGTCCATCGGATGTGCCACCGCCGGTATCGCGCAGGGTTTTCAGGCCGGTGGTGCGCAGAATGGAAGCACTGACCAGATTCAGAAACGGACCATCCGGCGTCTTGAAGGCTTCAGCCTGATGTTGAATGTCGAGGATGACATTGACACCTTCGCAGGCCTCAAACAGACGTTGCTGGATGGCCTCGAAATTAATGCCGGGGTTATAGCGGATATCCACGGCAATTTCGCAGATGCCGGGGATAACATTCATTGCACCCGTACCGGACTTTACATTGGTGATCTGGCAGGTGGTTGGCGGAAAGCCTTCGGCAGCCTTGCCCCAGTCGATATTGGCAATACGATCCAGAACCGGGATGGCAAGATGCATCGCATTGTCGGCATCATCGGGATAAGCGGAGTGCCCTTGCTTGCCCTCAACGACCGCATTCACCTGCACGACACCGCGGCGACCGCGGCGAATCACATCGCCCACCCTTTTCGATGAGGATGGCTCGCCGACAATAGCCGCATCGGGCAGGCTGTGCTTGGCCTGTTGTCTCTCGACGATGCGAATCGTGCCGTCGATAGAATCGCCTTCCTCATCCGAGGTGATCAGCATCTGGATACCGGGCAGGCGTACACCATCTTCGACCAGTTGTTGCACGGCTGCGAGCCAGCAGGCGATGCCGCCCTTCATGTCCTGGGCTCCTCGGCCATGCAGGATTTTTCCCGCAGGAGTGTCTTCTATCACGGCATCAAAAGGGGGATGCGGCCATTGACCAACCGGCCCCGTCGGCACGACATCAGTATGCCCGGCAAAGGCCAGCACACCGGGCTTTTCACCGGGTCGGCTATAAATGCTGTTGGTGATGCCGCCGGCATCAACGCTTTCACGTGTGAATCCCAGAGGTTCAAGGAAGGACTCCATCCAGTCCTGACAACCAGCATCCTGTGGAGTAGGTGATTCCCGGCGGATTAATTCGATGGCCAGATTCAGCGCCGGATTAGCGGAAGTCATAAGCGTCTCCTGACTGATGGCTCAACAAGGTGTTTAGCATTGAGGGGGAGGCGTGGATCAAACAATCATCATGCATCCGGATTCACCTCAGGGTTCACCTCAATAAAGGATTCGCAGCGGCGTTCGATGCCTGCGAAGATGGGCAATTGTTTCGCCTGTGCCTCAATCTGCTCAACAAGCGGAGACTCTACGTGTTCATAGATTTCCATGAAAGTAGTTTTACCGGAATCATGACGCAGTAAAAGTCGCCCCTGAACACCCAGCGTTTCAGAAAGCTCAGCCTGCCATTGCAGTATGGGCCCTTGCTGTTCGGCATCAGCGTGATACCAGATAAAGGCCGAGCTTGATGCCATCTTCTGATCAGGCATGGCAGGCTTCTCCGATACTGACAGATGCGCCAGTGCTAAAAAACAAAGCTCTGCCAGCTTCGGCCACTTCAATGGGCAACAAGGCGATGCCATGACCCATGCCCTCATGATCAAAGGCAGCGGAGCACATCTCACCCAGTTTTGTTGCCTTGCTTCCCGCCGCAGAGAAAAGCGGGCATGGCAGGGCATCGATCCCGTCACATGAATCAAAGGTCACCTTATACAGTTTCTTTGAGATGCCGCCGCGCCAGTGCATGCGCGAGGTCACTTCCTGGCCGACATAGCAGCCTTTATCAAAAGACACGCCGTCAAACTCGCTGAGATTGGCATTCAACGGATGCAGCCTGGATGACCATTCCACACCGAGGCGCGGCAAGCCCTGAATAATACGCATGGCCTCGATCTCATCCTCGCTAACTACGTTGTTCGATATTTCCAGAACCTGTTCGATACGCTCAGCCGGTGCGATGACCCAGAAGCCACGTGGGTCGTTCGGCATGCACAGTCCAATCATTTCTTCTTCAGGGTGACGGCTCGTAGCGAGCCAGCTCTGGCCCGGCTCCGACAATTCAAATGCAGCCAGTCCTTCGGCCGCATTGGCTCCCTGTAGCGAACAGACGGCCAGACTTTCAACCACGCCCATGCGCAGATCATAGCCAAGTGCAAAACGCCGCAGGCGTTCGACGGTCGTCTCTGCCAGGGCTGTGGGCGTCAGGATGACAAGTTCATCGGCCCAACCCTCGATCATATAGACTTCGCTGACAGCCTTGCCCTGGGGCGAGAGAATGCAGGCATGAATTGCCTGCTCAGAGCTTAGTTTTGTTATATCCTGAGTGATTTGTCCCTGCAGATAATCGCGGATGCCGGAGCCGGATGCCTTGAGTACGGACCACAGACGCCGCCTTCCTAATGTATACGATTGAATCAGCATGTCCGCAGTTGGCTGGCTCAGTCTCGGCAGGTGTTGATTCATGGCGGCGACACTAACAGGACGGCAGCAGGCATTCTATGTCCCGCAAGGTGCAGCCTGAGTCCTGTCCACCGTCTATACCCGAGTGCCTGAGTCAGGTATAGTTCGCCGCCCATCAAGTTAGGGATTCAAGATCATCCCGGAGGCCCAATGAGTTCACCAGAGACCCAGATCAATGACAGCAATGCGGAGCAGCCGCTGCCCAATTCCCGCAAGTTGTATATTGAAGGTTCGCGCCCGGATGTCCGGGTGCCGATGCGTGAAATTACGCTGTCTCCGACGCAAACCAAATCAGGCATCGAGGAGAATCCTCCGGTTCTGGTTTATGATACATCCGGCCCGTACACTGATCCTGATGTCGAGATTGATCTGCAGGCTGGCCTGACCCCCATTCGTAAAGCGTGGATTGAAGAGCGCGGCGATACCGAAACCCTCAACGATCTCAGTTCCGCCTATGGCCGTGAACGCCGCGATGATGAAGCGCTGGATGATTTACGTTTTTCACATCTGCACAAGCCGCGTCGAGCCAAGGCCGGGGCCAATGTTTCCCAGATGCATTATGCACGTCAGGGCATTGTGACGCCTGAAATGGAGTTTGTCGCCATCCGGGAGAACCAGCGGCGCGAACATCTGCGCGAAATCACCCGTCAACATCCCGGCCAGAGCTGGGGCGCTGCCATCCCGCGCGTCATTACACCGGAGTTTGTTCGTGACGAGATTGCCCGCGGTCGCGCCATCATTCCGGCCAATATCAATCACCCGGAACTGGAACCGATGATCATCGGACGCAATTTCCTGGTCAAAATCAACGGTAATATCGGTAACTCGGCCGTCACGTCCTCCATCGAGGAGGAAGTCGAGAAAATGACCTGGGCGACACGTTGGGGCTCAGACACCATTATGGACCTGTCCACCGGCAAGAATATCCATGAAACACGCGAATGGATCGTGCGCAACTCAGCGGTACCGATCGGCACAGTGCCGATCTATCAGGCCCTGGAGAAGGTGGACGGCGTGGCCGAAGATCTGACCTGGGAGATTTTCCGCGACACATTGATCGAACAGGCCGAACAGGGTGTGGATTATTTCACCATCCATGCTGGCGTACTGCTGCGCTATGTACCGCTGACAGCCAAACGGCTGGCAGGCATCGTATCACGCGGCGGCTCGATCATGGCCAAGTGGTGCCTGGCGCATCACAAGGAAAATTTCCTGTATACTCATTTCGAGGATATCTGTGAGATTATGAAGGCCTATGATGTGTCCTTCTCGCTGGGTGATGGCTTGCGCCCGGGTGCGGTTGCCGATGCCAACGATGAGGCCCAGTTCTCAGAGCTTAGAACCTTGGGTGAGTTGACCAAGATCGCCTGGAAGCATGATGTACAGACCATGATCGAAGGGCCCGGTCATGTACCTATGCAGATGATCAAGGAAAACATGGATGAGCAGCTCAAGCATTGCGACGAGGCGCCTTTCTATACCCTTGGTCCGTTGACCACCGATATTGCTCCCGGCTACGATCATATCACCTCCGGCATCGGCGCTGCCCAGATCGGCTGGTACGGCTGTGCCATGCTCTGCTATGTCACGCCGAAGGAGCATCTGGGCCTGCCCAACCGCGATGATGTGAAGGCGGGTGTCATTACCTACAAGATTGCCGCCCATGCAGCCGATCTCGCCAAGGGGCATCCTGGCGCACAACAGCGGGATGATGCGCTTTCCAAGGCACGCTTCGAGTTCCGCTGGGAGGATCAGTTTAATTTGTCGCTCGACCCGGATACGGCGCGTTCTTTTCATGATGAGACCTTGCCCAAGGACAGTGCCAAAGTGGCGCATTTTTGCTCCATGTGTGGACCGAAGTTCTGCTCAATGAAGATCACCCAGGATGTGCGCGATTATGCCGAAGAGCATGGGCTTGAAACCTTTGAAGCCATTGATGCAGGCATGCACGAACAATCGGAAGTCTTCAACGAGAGCGGCGGCGAGATTTATCGCAAGGCTTAGACTATAATGATGGCAGTTGGATAAAACCCGGAGCCCGCAAGGAGGCGAACATGCTCAAGGCACAGGATATCATGAATTGCGAGCCAGCTTACTGCCAGCTGGATACACCGCTTACCGAGATCGCCCGGCGCTTTGCCGAGGAGGATTTGTCAGGCCTGCTGGTTGTCGATGATGACAAGCGCCTGCTCGGCGTGATTACCGATTCGGATCTGATCGACCAGCAGGCCAATCTGCATCTACCCACGGCACTGGCCGTGTTCGATATGGTGATTCCTGTTGGGGAAGGGCGCTTTGAAGATGAGGTGAAGCGCATGCAGGCCATGACCGCCGAGGATCTGGTCAACCCTTCAGTGCAATCCGTACAGCCCGATGCCAGCCTGAATGATATCGCCACAATCATGTCTGATGTGCGGGTGCATCAT
>CAZDJY010000053.1:0-8819 GCA_964505835.1 uncultured Zetaproteobacteria bacterium
ATCTGCACCCAGTCGAGCACCTGCCCCACCTCAAATGTGCCGAGCGCCTGATATATCATCAACAGCGACAGTTCTTTTCTAAGCACACCGAACAGAATCGGCACACCCAGCACAGCCGGCAGACCCAGAGCCCACACACTGACAGGGGTAAGCATCTGATTGATCCACACATCGGCTCCGGCATGATGTAATAAAGCCAGAATGATCGAGCCGCCGACCAGTAAGGGAGTCACAATGGTCAGGATGTCGCTGGTTCGATGCCATGTGGCTCGCAGAACCGAACCGAGTTTCGGCCAGTTGTAGTTCGGAATCTCCTGAATCAGGCCGGGGCTGATATCGGGATAGCGTTTGACCAGCAATTTGCCGAGCATGGCAATAATCAAAAGGTTCAGCATAAAGATTCCAAACACGCCAAAACCGCCGAGATATTTGCCACCCAGAGCCAGAATAATAGCCGAACGTGCCGAGCATGGCACAAAGGTAATCAAAAGAGATGCCACGATTCGATCTCTTCCAGCGACAACATTCCGGGTCGCAGAGATGGCTGGCACATTGCATCCGAGTCCAAGAAGGAATGGTACAGCAACCTTGCCGTGCAGGCCGATGTAATGAAAAAATCGATCCACCACAAAGGCGACCCGTTGCATCACGCCGGACTCCTCCAGCAATACCAGCATCAACACCAGCGGCAACATGTATGGTACGACAATGCCGAGCAGCCCGACCAGTCCGTCGGCGACGGCCCGCCCTACCACGCCAAGTGTATCCACCGGTTGCCACTGGGATACCCAGGCAGCAAGTCTGGCCGAGGTGAACGCATCAATGCCGGCACTGACCTCGAACACCATGAACAGCACCAGAGCGAACAGGCCAAGACTGCCTATTAAACCCCAGCGCGGATGCAGGAACATCGCATCCAGTCGGTCCTCCCAGGTGATGGTATGCGAGCGATGCGTAACCTCAGCCACCCTGTCAAACAGATCCGCAGCGCGATGATGATAATCAGCAGCCACCTCCTCAGCCAGCGGACGGGGCAAAGCCGCATCGGCCTCGCAGCGGATGATATCAACCTCATCCGATACCTCAGGAAAGTGGCTGGACAGTTCAGAACAAAAGTAATCATCTCCCTGTTTAAGCTGGCGAATCATGAACGGCTGGGGAACCCTGAATGCATCACGGATGGCAGGCTTGTCCACCGCCTGATGCAAACGCTTGCCCCAGACCCTCAGATGCTCTCCTGAAGGCTGCGGCAACGGGCAAGCCTTGTCGCGCACGGCAGACGCAACGCGTTCGAACAAATATGAAATGCCAATACCCTTGATCGCCGTCATAGGGACGACGGGAATCCCGAGCTCCCGTTCCAGAGCCTGAATATCGATCCTGACCCCCTTACGGCGGGCCTCATCCATCATATTCAGCCCCATAACAATGGGCAGGCCCAGTTCAATCAGCTCCAGCGTCAACTCAAGGTGTCGATGCAAAGTGCTGGCATCAGCGATATGAATCAGTGCGTCGGGTCGTGAAAAAGGCGCCGGCGGCTCATCGCTTTCATGGCTTGATATGATCGGTCGGGCATCGCCCCAGAGCAGATATTTCAGGCCTTCAAGGTCATCGCCCTTGAGATTTTGCAGTGTTTCCACCGCCGGCAGGTCAACCAGTTCCACCTCATCCAGCCCCATCTGCACTGTACAGCGCTGGTAATTCCTGTTGGTACCGGCCAATTGTCCGTGGTCGATGCTGGTACTGGCGACAGCCTGAAACAGGGTCGTCTTGCCACTGTTCGGCTGCCCCACAAGGGCAATACGCAATCGCCGACTACCGCGAAAGGCAGGGCCGGAAAGCGGCACCGTGGCAACGGAATCCTGCTTATCGGGTTTCATATGCGGGTCGGACATTCCTCACAACCTACTGCACCTTACCTGCTTCGTCGAAAATCAGCTGCTTTGCAGGGCTCTTTCCTGCACGCCATTGAAGGACGTTAAATCCTGAAAAGCTGCATCAAGCAGCATGCCGGCTGTACATCCAGTCTGCCACTCGACCAAACCAACCGACAGAGCATCATGGCCAAATCCCTGCTTTTCCAAATGTTGCAGCAATCGTTCCCGTGCCCGTTGTGCACCGGCAAACGACGTCCCCGGGGCCAGAACCGCCAGTGTATCATGGCTGAAACGTGCCGGAATATCCGACAAACGCAGGAAGCGACAAAGCTCACTGGCAAGCATTTTAAGTAGATCTTCATGGCTATCGGCCGCCTTTGAACTTCCGCCTGACCATTGGATCAGCATTAACGAAAACGACTGATTGCTCCGGCCAGCCAGCCCGATGTGATATTCCAACTGTTCCAGCAAAAAATGCCGGCCTTCTACAGGCTTGACCTGCTCGGCTACAGGCTCGCGACCCGAAGCAAGAAAAGCTCTCACATGATGATGGCCAAAACGATGATAAAGGAGAACCACAGCCCCCAGAAGAAATCCAATGACGCTCAATAGTCCGTACAGGCCGAGCGTCTGATAAAGCTGCATGGCCAGCACACCTATCACATGGCCGGCAAAATACGCCAGCAAAGCCCAGATGATGCAATTTATGCTTTCCAGCAGCATAAACCTTGGCAGCGATATCGTCGAACACCCAAACAGCATCGCCGAAATCAGACGCATGCCGTACATATACTGAAAAACGAACACCGAATAATTGGCATAGCGATCCATAATCATGTTCGCCTTGGGATAGTGGCGCCGCAGGCTGGGCACAGCCTCGATCAGGGCCATGCCCTTCCAGCGACCGACAGCAAACAGAAGCAGATGGCCGACATAGGCCCCGAGTGCAGCGTAAACAATCACCCACTGCGCTTCCAGTAAACCACTGCTCGCCAGCGCCGCAGCCGCCAGTACAACCACCTCGCCTTCAATCACCGTCGACAAAAAGATTGCCAGATATCCATATTGCTCAATGAATTGTCTGGCAAGTTCCATATCCATGCTCTTCTCCTGGAGATTAAATATGTACCGGATTTATCTATCGCAGATGGAGGGAGCCGGTTTAATGAATATATTCAATGATCAGAAGCCCGTCTGGTTTGGAAGGAATCCACCATCCTTGTGATAGCACATTGCAGCGATAGAGTACGGCGCCCATCAGCAAGGCGCCCTTCCAGGCAGGAGACTTCATGTTTCAGATTTATTATAACCACGCAGCCAAGGCCAAGGACGATATCCTTTCCGGCCTGACGGTGGCATTTGCACTGGTTCCCGAAGCAGTGGCCTTCGCCTTTGTCGCCGGCGTTAATCCGCTGGTCGGTCTTTACGGCGCTTTTCTGATGGGGTTGGTGACTTCACTGGTCGGCGGACGCCCCGGAATGATCTCCGGCGCGACAGGCTCAATGGCAGTCGTGATGGTGGCACTTGTGTCACAGCATGGCGTGGAATATCTGTTTGCAACCATTGTGCTCACCGGAGTACTTCAGATGATCTTCGGCGGCCTTAAATTCGGTAAATATATCCGCATGGTGCCCTATCCCGTGATGCTGGGCTTCGTCAACGGGCTGGCTATCGTCATCTTTCTCGCCCAGATGGAACAGTTCCAAATTGAAGGGGCGGATGGTGTCATGCATTGGCTGGCAGGCGCACCACTGGCCACCATGCTTGGACTTGTCGCCCTGACCATGGCGATCATGTTCTTTCTGCCCAAAATTACGCGCGCCATTCCTGCGGGCTTGGCGGCTATTATCACCATCAGCCTGATCGTCATCTTCGGTGGCGTGGATACGAAAACCGTCGGCGACATTGCCGATATCAGCGGCGGCTTTCCTACATTACACATTCCATCCGTGCCCTACAATCTTGATACCCTGTGGATTATCCTCCCCTATGCGTTGATCCTGGCCGGTGTTGGCCTCATCGAGTCACTGCTAACCATGACCGTGGTTGATGAAATGACAGGAACCCGGGGGCAAGGCAACCGCGTCTCAATCGGTCAGGGACTGGCCAACACTGTCAATGGTTTCTTCGGCGGCATGGGCGGCTGCGCCATGATCGGTCAAACCATGATCAACGTCTCATCAGGCGGTCTGCGCAACCTCTCCGGCATTGCCGCGGCATTGTTTCTGCTCATCTTTATCATGTTCGCATCAGACCTGATCGCCATGGTACCTGTTGCGGCCCTCGTCGGCCTGATGTTCATGGTCGTTATAGGCACCTTCGAATGGGGCAGCTTCAATCTGCTGAAAAAGATCCCGCCAGAAGATTCCATCGTCGGTATCCTGGTGGCGGTTGTCACGGTGTTCACAGATCTGGCCACCGCAGTCATTATCGGTGTCATTGCCACAGCTCTCGTCTTTGCCTGGCAGCAGGCCCGTCATATCTACCTGATCAGCGAAGACAATAGCGATGGATCACGTGTGCACCGCGTCCACGGACCGCTGTTTTTCGCCTCAGTACACCGTTTCTCCGAGCTTTTCGATCCGGCCAATGACCCGGAAGAGGTATATATCGATTGTGCCATGTCACGCATTGCCGATCATTCGGCCATCGAGGCCATCGACAACCTGGCCGAGCGTTATAAAAAGGCCGGAAAAAAGCTGCATCTGGTGCATCTGAGTCCGGAATGCCGAAAACTACTGAGCACTGCCGCAGATCTGGTGGAAGTGAATATCGAGGAAGATCCTCAGTATCACATTGCCGACGATAAGCTGGCCTAGATACGAATTCTTTACCGCTGACTAGCTCTTATATCTGAAAGCTCATGATCAGCTAATTCAGTCCAGGCATCGAGCATCGGAAAATAGAGTGCCGCCCGGACAGGCTGAGAGGAATCCAGACGCTGCAACAGATGCACATAGCCCTGTAGTTGCTCTTTATGACGTTCAGCCTCGCTGGCTAGAAAGTTATCCTCATCACCGCCTTCGTGCGAAGCAGTCTTGTAATCAATAACCCATCGATTGCCTTCCTTATCGACGAAACTGCGGTCGATAATTTTATGCACGCACCTGCCGGAAACGGTTTCACTAAGCGGCCATTCGCAATGCGCATCCTGATGTTCTGAAGATAGAATCCATCGGCCCCGCTCGCTGGCCATGGTGTTGCGCACGGCCTGCATTGCCCTGTCATGGGCTGAACCAAGGAGTTCACCGGACAAACCATTCAGCATCAGCATGCGCTGTACGCGTCCCTCTATGTCCTGCTCAGCTGCTGCATCTATTTCCTCGACGCCCTGCTCGCCAATATACTGCAAAGCTGCGTGTACGGCTGTTCCGACTGGCGCTGCCTCCGGCCCGGCCCAGCCATATTCGATTTCACCGCCTCGTTCCAGATCGGAGGTGCTATCGTCGGAGGTACTATCGGACAATGGCGGAATTTGGCTCATACGCCGTAGCGGCATTCGCTCCGATACAGGTGACTCACCTGCTGCATCCTGCCAGACAATATTGGCGCCAAAACAGCCGGCATCATTTTCTAGCAACAGCCCTAACAACGATGACTGAGCTGCCTTCTCACTCTTCTCCGAGACATGACCCAGAAGATGCAAACTCGTTTCAGCCCGCGTACACGCAACATAAAGCAGGCGCTGTAACTCATAGTCATCCTTTCTCTTCTCAATACCCCTGACCAGGTCATACATCGCATCGGAATCACGCGTCGGAGCCTTGGGTGCCATCAGTAACCTCGCTCCACCGCTGACCGGCACATCGCTGAAAGCAACCAGCGGGGTATCCGTTTGCCCCCCTGTCTTACCCAGGCCGGGTAAAATCACCGTATCCCACTGCAATCCCTTGGCCCCGTGCATAGTGAGCAGCTCAACACGCCCGGCCGATTCACTTGCATCCGGGGCCGCATACAGATCATTCAGGCGTTCATCAAGCAGGGCAAAATCGATATGGCCTCCCTTCTCCATGGATGCCACAAGTTCCAGCGCCGCCTGCACATTTCGCTCGGCGGTAGTATCGATCAGACTGGGCATGGACAATCGTTGCCATGCACACTCCAGCAACTTACCGAGCGCCATCCTGCCGGCAAGGGCAAGACAAGGCTCCAGCGCCCGGCGGACATGCATGGCCCGCGCCAGCCCGTCCTCCGACATGCGCTGCAGGTGTTTTTCATCCGTTAACAGGGTCCAGACCATTTTATCGCTAGCATCCTCACCACCCAACAGGGTATGGATATCGCTGCTAATCAGCCCACAGCAAGGAGCGCGCAGGATTGCCGCCCAGGAAGCCCGGTCAGCCGGGTGTAGCAGCGCTCCGGTCATGGCACGCAGGAGACGAACCTCGGGCCTGGCATATAAAGGAAGAATATCTATAGCTCGGTAAGGGATGCCGGCTTCGGCCAGAGCTGGCATGATGGCATGCAACTGCTTGCGCGATTTCGCCAGAATACCGATACGCACAGCCTCGCCTTCTTCGTTGGAACGCTTCAGCTGTTCCTGAACCAGATGCACAACCGTCTGAGCTTCAAGCAAATCATCCCGACCACGCTGTAGATGCACCTGCACGGCTCCTGAGTGCGTCATCGCCGCCTCTGCAGGCGCATGTGCGACAGCTCCGGAGACAGCATCCTGTCGGGCCGGGAAAATCTTCAGAAAGGCATCATTCACCCAATCCACAATGGCAGAAGCGGAACGAAAATTACGCTCCAGTTGCAAGGCCTGGACATCAGGTAAACCCGCATCGTTAGCCGCAGCATTAAGGAAGAGGCCCACCTCAGCCTTGCGGAAGCGGTAAATCGATTGCATCGGGTCGCCGACCATAAACAAGGTCCGATGTCTGCCGTCTCCTTGCTGCCAGCCTGCCGTCAGACATTGCAGCAGATCCATTTGCAGGTGCGAAGTATCCTGAAATTCATCCACCAGAATATGACTGATGCGATAATCGAGCTTCATCAGCAAATCACCCGGCGCGTTCTTATGTGCACCGAGTGCATCCATGGCGCACAGGGCTATCTCGGTAAAATCAGCCTCACCAGTACTGGCAAACAGCTGTTGCAATTGCTTGTTCGCCAATATCAGCAACAGGAACAGCGATTTTAGTACATTCCATTGACCATCATCCATCCTTGCACTTAGCGGGAGCTTGCGAACACGATGGAGTGCATCGGCAAGATCCGGAATTTCAGTCAGTTCGGCCAGGATCTCCATATATTGTTCTTTCCTGGCCTGATGCTCCTTCCCGGCCGGAAAACCGTTTCTCTTGTTCACACTTTTACGCAGCTGTGGCTTCCCTGCCACGAGAAGAAAATCGGCCATTATCTGCCACTGCGGCAACGAATGCAGTTCTGGCGCGGGCCAGTCACCAATAGCCTGCAGCTCAGCATCGCCGATATTCTCCCCGGCAAAGCGAACAAGAGCTGGCAATACGGCTTTACTAGCAGCGGGCAGCAGCGCATCACAATTGCGCAATTGCTGCAGCATGATCTCACCCAGGTTGGCCTCAAGCATTTGCCGCAGACCATCCATATCGCGTCCATGCCGGGCAATTGATCCCAGCCACTGTTCGCGTTTACCCAACATCTCGGCTAACAATCCGATCACGGCTGAAGCATTGTGGTCCTGATGCAGTAAGACTCGCCCTGCATCGTCCGGATAATCACGCATCGCTTCTTGCAGCGCGCTTTCCGCAGCCTGCCTGTACGCGGCAATGGCATGTTCCATGGGCACCGGACTGTCCCCCAGACCGGACAACAACGGCAGTTGCCGGGCCAACATATGAGTCAGACTATCCAGTGTCATAATCCGCAAGCGCGACGGATGTTCCAGCAAGTGCCAACCCATCTCCCGGGAGCGCTGGCATGCCTTCCGGGCCAGCAGCCAGGTCTCCATACGGAGCGAGACCTCACCCCCCTCCAATGCTTCCGGCTCATCGGGCCGCTCCATGTTCAATGCATCCATCACCCGGCGGCGCATCTCGGCTGCAGCCTTGCGCGTGAAGGTCAGAGCCAGAATCTCCTCCGGTTCATCGACAGTGGCCAATAGCCCGAGGATGCGCTGGGTCAGTAATTCGGTCTTGCCTGACCCGGCCGGTGCCTGCACTAGGCATGATACCTCGGGGTCTCGGGCTTGCAGACGAATCTCGCGACTCATGCTCCGTCCTCACTATCTTCCGTCGTATCCAAACCGGTTTCATCAATGCGGCATACGGCCTCAAGGCCGCAATATCGACAGGCCTGGGTATTGCGCGGCGACACATCGCAGCGACCATCGACAAATTCTTTCGCCAAGCCATTGATGCTGGCGCGCCAGTCACTAAGCACCTGCTGCCAGTCATCAGGGGCATGGCGCTTGCCATCACAAGGCATAATCCCCTCGATACCGGTATCCTCGCCGGACAGGCCTTCATAACCCATATTGCCGCTACGCAGCCGCGCAAAGCTCACTGCATCGTTCTCACCCAGCCCGGCAGCCATGGCATATTGAGGCAGTTGCGGCTCCTCGATTCGTTCGCCCAACCATTTGGAAGGCGACTGTCTGGCACCGGTTTTATAATCGATCAGAATTCGGCGCCCGGATGTATCCTGATCCAGACGATCTGCCTTGATGCGAACGACGAACTGATTACCGGAATTCTCGGGCAAATGCAGGCTGTACGGCTGCTCAGTCGCCAACACTCTAAAATCCGGACGTTGCAGCTCGATTTCCAACCATTCAATCAGAACCCGCTGCATACGCGCTTGTTCATAAACCCGGCTTTGTGCGTCCACCGGAACACGGTATTCCTTCCAGGCATGGCTGACAGCAGCCTCGATTAATGCGTTGCGCTCATTTTCTGTCAGTGACTCAAGTGAGCTGCGTGATTTCAGCTTGCTCCAGATAAACTCGAGAGCCAGATGAAT
>CAZDJY010000054.1:0-8730 GCA_964505835.1 uncultured Zetaproteobacteria bacterium
ACCATGTTTGTGCGTGAAGGTTGCTGGTGGTGCCATACCTTGCTGCCTGAGGAAACTCAGGACTGGCAGGACTTCGGTCGTCCACCGCTGGTGGGTGACTTCAATGGCGAATCGCCGACCACCTTCGGTTCAGACCGCAAGGCGCCTGATCTGCTGCATGTCGGTTCCCGCAACTCATCGCGTGAATGGATGACGATGCATTTCTTCAATCCGCGTCTGGTACAGCCGCATTCCATCATGCCGCGCTACGATTATCTGTGGGGCAGCAAGGATATGGATGGCAAGAAGGTTGATCTGGCAGCATGGGATGAGCATTACATGAGGTATGCAAAGGGTGAAGAGGTTTACCCTCCGGTAGTACCGACGCCTGCAGCTGATAGTGAAGCTCGTATGCTCATCGACTTCGTACTGAATCTGAAATAAGGGAGGATAGACATGGCATGGACATTTAACAGACCTCTGTTTTCATTGTCGTCGGAGGATCAGAACAAGGCAGCCAAGGATGTATGGGAAGGCGAAAACCTTGGCGGTATTGCGGAGAACAATAATCCGCTGCCGCGCCCGGTGATCGGCTTGCTGCTGCTGACCTTCGTGACTGCGTTAGCTATTACGGCACCATTGTATGGCCAGCGTCCGACGGCTGCGATTTACTCTGATTATGTGGCATTGATGAACAGCACCATGGTGCAGGAAGTGATGAATGATAAGAGCATCACGCATAATGATGCCAAGGCGCAGGCGATGAAGCTGATTGAGGATTCTCTGGCTCACTTTGATTCCCCGTACACTTTCCAGCGTGAGCAGCACCCGATCGATCTTGATCAGTTGCGCGTGATTGCGCCGAAGATTGTGGAGTTGCAGAAGGCTGGTGTGGATCTGGAAGAGTACAGCGTGATTGGTCCTGAAGTGGTTAAATCCAACTTCTTTAACATCCAGCCTGATGGCACTATCATCGCCAAGCAGCCATGGTGGGATAAGGGTTATGAAATTTCCTTCTGGTATTTCATCCTGTTCTGCCTTGCTGTCATTATTGCTGTGAAGCGTCTGCCGCACTTCAGCTGGCGCCCAGATCACAGTATTGCGCATTAAGGAGATATAGATGATTAATATGGATAACCCACAATTTGCCGGAGCTCTGGTAACGTTGATTGCCTTGATTGTGCCAATTATCTACAGCTTCTTTGTAGATAATCACAAAAAGGGCTCGCCTGATCCACGTAAGAACACGTTCTGATCCAGGCTGCCAGTTCAGGCAAACAAGCACATCATCAAACGCCACCCTTCGGGGTGGCGTTTTTTTTGTGGACGCAATTAATGGTTGCCTGAAATCTAAATAGCACTAAGTTTCACCGCCATGAATCCAATACGATACGTTAACCCGTGCTCAGCTGTCCCATTCATCACCCTTCTGGCTGCTTTTCTCTGGAAGGGTACGGCTACTGCAGCAGAGGCGACGCAACAGTTCGACTTTGGTATTGAGAGCATGCGCAGCCATAGCTACAGCGTTGGCATCTTCGTCTTTATGATGATTGCCATTGCGGTATTTGTCGGCATTATGATTGCTTTTTTCCAGAATCAGGGCGGGGAAGCGATCAAGCCGGGCGAAAAATTTCTGTTCGGCATGATTATTTTCGGCGTTATAGCCGCTTCTATATTTGCCGCTGTGCAATTGCTTGACGGATTTTTGTTCTAAACCCACAATCCTCGCCACCATGGAGGTGCCCAATGTTCGGAATTGAATTACAGGATGGCTGGACCATCTATATCTGGCTGCTGAGCGGTGCGGCAATCCTTGTCGGTGTCGTATTTGGTATTCGCTGGGCAGCACGCAACGAACAGTTCGATGAAGATATCAAATATCTTGTCTTTGATGAAAAAGATAAAGAAAAGATGAGCCCTGAGGAATTCAAGAAGTATCAGGAAGTGAATTCATATCAGGAAAAAAGACGCAAGGAAGTCATCGCTGAACGGGAAGCAGCTGCTCAGGCTGAAGAACAGTAAGCATGCTTAACAGAATCAACTGGATGACCGTTGTTAATGCGGCCATCCTCTTATTTGTGGCGGCATTGATCGTTGGCATTGTTCAATCACTGATCTCTCCTTCCAAGCAAGCGGATGAAACACTTGGCCTGCCTTTCTATACCACAGCAAGTGCTTCCCTGGAACGTTCAGGTTCTGACCTGTATCGCTCTCTGCAGTGTCGAAACTGCCATACGATCTGGTCGGTGAAATCCATTTATCAGACTGTGCCGGCCCCCAGCCTTGACGGAATTGGTTCCCTTCGCAGTGAAGAATGGCTTTACCAATACTTCTCGGCCGAGAATCCTCAAACCATGCTTCCGTCCAGGCTGAAAAAGAAATATCAGATGCCTTCTTACGCGCATCTGTCTGAAGATGAGCGCTTGGTTCTGGCGCGCTATTTTTCCAGCCTGAAAGTGAAGGGCTGGTATCTGGATGAAACCAGGAAGGCTGAGCAGAAAAAACTGACCGGGAAGTAGGTGGGCCACTTATGAACAATGATTCAGAGCTGAATACAGCAGCTGCTCAGGTCGAACCTTACAAGAAATCAATTCGGGCCACTTCATGGGCTCCCTACTGGGTGCGCGGCATCATCGCCATCGTGGTCGGCATGGGGATGTACTACGCTATTCTGCATGGTCTGGATGTACATCTTGAGTGGTATAGCGGCATTGCCGGCTTTAATGCGGCGTGGCTTGTTGCTATGGGAATCCTGCCCGTTGTGACCGGAATTGCTATCGGCGTCATCTACGGCTTTGGCGGTAAATATCTGGCCCATTTTCCGCCTGCATTCTATATGCTGTATGCCTACCAGACGACCTATTCGGTGCCTGAAGGTTCGCATCTTTTGCCATGGGGCTTATGGATTGTGTTCGTTATTCTGCAGATGGAGTTTTGCGCAGTCGGCGGGTTTATCGGAGAGCTTCTGATTCGCAAACGTTATAGCTGGGATAATCCTGATTTTCGTCCGGCTGATTCAGAGGCTTTGCCAGATGATGACGGAATGGACTCCAAAACCAATCTATGAAGCGCCCCTCAATTTCGGATGCGGATAAGCGCAAGCGCAAGCGTTACCTGACCGCAACACTGGTCACATGCATTACCCTGGCCATGGTTGGCGGCAGTCTGCATGTGATGAAACTGGGAACCATGCGCATGGACGAAATGCGTGGCAAAGCAGGCTATGATGTCACTGATGTGCACGAACATATCCGTGGCGCAGGGGAAGAGATCTACTTACAGGAAGCCAATGAAAAGAGGGGGAAGGAAACCCAATCCTACACTTCAGGTGAGGCCGATGCGTTGCTCGGTGAGGAAGAATGGCGCGATGTGGCCTGGATGATTTCGATTCCAGCCGGAGTGTTCACCATGGGTTCGGATGACGAACGTACGAATGAGCAGAACAAGCCGGCTCATCGGGTTCGAACAGGGGCCTATAAAATCGATAAATTTCCTGTAACACAGGCGCAATATGCGAAATTTATTGCGGCCAATCATTATCGTGTGCCGCTGAACTGGAAAGATGGAACGATCCCGCGCGGCCTTGCTCTGCATCCAGTGACCATGGTGTCGTGGTATAATGCCAGGGATTATTGCGCATGGGCCGGCAAACGCCTGCCTACGGAAGCGGAGTGGGAGAAAGCGGCACGTGGAACCGATTCCCGGCGCTGGCCCTGGGGCTCGGTCATGCATCCGGAGAATTTGAATACCTATTACAAGGTTGGGCATACCACGCCTGTCAATGCCTTTCCGCATGGAGCAAGTCCGTATGGTGTGATGGATATGGCAGGCAATGTTCAGGAATGGGTAGCAAATGAGTTTGAACCTTATCCCGGAACAGCTGCCAAACATGAAGTATTCGAAGCTCGCGCCATTGATCCCGAATATCATCGCGGTTCTGAAGAAAAGGAACGGCTGATCTATTACGTGATGCGGGGCGGTTCGTGGAAGAGTGATCCTTTTTCCACCTATGCTTACCACCGGAATTATGCGATGCCCAATTATGCGTCGGATTTTTTCGGTTTCCGTTGCGCAATGGATGATCAACCCAAGGAGAAAACACCATGAGATACTCGCTGCATGCCATGCTGATGGCTTTGAGTTTTTTTGCAGCCGGCAATGCCTGGGCTGTGGACAGCTATCGTTTCCTGCATGTGACGATCGATACTCCGTGGATGATCTTCGTATTCCTGTTTTTTCTTGTATTTGCTCCGATGATTTTATCGGCAATCCTACATTGGCGTAACGCCATGCGTCGTGATGACGAAAAACAGGATGATGCAGATGAGTAAGGGATTCAGCCTGATATCTGTTTTTTTTCTGGCGCTGGGGCTCTTTTCACTTTCACCAGCATATGCTGCGAACGCTGCGCCAGATTCGTCGACGATTCATTCTTCTGAGACACAGGACATGCAGTCGTCCGAGGCTGTCATGCAGCAGTTTGCCGGAGATGATGAAACAAGCCCGGAACGCCGGATTGAAACGGAACGCAAGCATCAGATTCTTTTCCTCATGGGGCTTGCGTTACTGGTGTTTCTCCTTTTTACCGGTGCCTTCGGGGTAGCCATGGTTGCCTTTGATAAGAATGTGTTTGTACCGCATATGATCTTTGCCGGCCTTAGTCTCACCTTGGCAGCCGCACATGCTGCAACCGCAATTGCCTGGTTCTGGCCGTATTAGATCCCGCAATCGCGCGAATCATTCCATTCCCGCACAGCGAATATGAATATTAACCTGTCGCGTATCCTGCTGCTTGTTGTCTATGGTGGCACGGGCATTACGGCCCTGGCCTATGAAGTGTTGTGGACACGCATGCTGTCGCTGATGTTCGGCATCAGCATCTTCGGTGTCGTGTTAACCGTTGCCGCTTTCATGGCCGGCCTTGGCGCCGGCAGTTTATTGGCAGCCGGACGTTTCCACCGCTATTCGTCGAAGCAGGCACTCATGCTGTTGGCCCTGCTTGAAGGCATTGTCGCCATATACGCCCTGCTGTTGCCCGTTTGTATGCCGTGGATTGACCAGGCTTTACTTGCGGTCGGTCAGGGGCTTTCACTGCATGCCTGGCAGGGCATGCAATCCCTGGCCCTGTTGCTGCTGTTGTTTCCGGCGGCGATGGCTATGGGGTTTGCCTTCCCGATGGCCTTGAGGGCAGCTGAAGGAATTGGCCTTTCATTGGCCTCGATGTATGGCATGAATGCTATGGGTGGCGCGTGCGGCGCAGTCCTGCCGCTACTTCTTTTACCTTTATTCGGTTGGCAGACCGGATTGTGGTCAGTGGCCGCGTTGGGTCTGTGTCTTGCAGCTCTTGCAGCAGGGTTGGGAGCCTGCCAAAAAGATGCTGCGCTTCTAACGCAACCCGTGAAAGGTCCTCGTCCTGCATGGGCGGATCTGCTTGCTTATGCCGGCGTTGGCGCCGCTGCTTTGATGCTCGAAATTATCTGGACGCGTGAGTTCGGCATGGTGCTGCTGCGTACCGAATATGTATTGGCTGTGCTGTTGTTGGTCTATCTGCTTGGTATTGGCATGGGCAGTATCATTGCGCGCCGCATATCTCCATCGCGCTGGTTGGGGCTGTTGCCGGTCGGGGCGGCGATGCTGGCTGTGGGGGCCCAATACCTTGTGCCCGGCATCAGCCAGTGGGCGAATCGGGCAGAGTTTTCCTCGCTGGCTCAGGCCATGCTGGCAGAAGGTGGCGTCGTGTTACTGTGTACGTTGCCCGTAACGCTGGCCTTGGGAGCATGGTTGCCGCTATTGGCCAGGCGCTTTGACGGAGATAGCCAACATGTTACGGGCGGTGTTGCTTCAGGTGGCTGGTGGTACGGTGCGAATAGTGTGGGTGCGGCCATCGGGGTTCTGCTCAGTGGCTTTGTGGTATTGCCATGGTTGGGGGCTGCAGGTGCCCTGATCGTCGCGGTATTGTTGTTACTGCTGTGCGGTTTACGCTGGGCCGATCGGGGACGCCTCTGGTTGATCAGTGTTCCTTTATTATTGCTTTTTGCCTGGCCGGTGAGTTCGTTACCGCCAGCTACGCAGTTGCTGCCATCATTGGCAGGAGGGCAAGACGTATCTCTTTATGAGGATGCGGTTGCCGTCACGCATGTGGTGGAACAGGCCAATGGCCAGCGATTGCTTTTGTCTGATTTACAGCGCATGGATGCTTCCAGCGAACCGACTGCCGTGACGGTGCAAAAGAATCAGGCAAGGTTGCCCTTGTTGCTACATCAGAATCCTCAATCGCTGCTGCTTCTGGGGCTGGGGACGGGTATTACCGCTGCCGGCTCGCTGCCGTATGCCGGGCTGAAACGGACGGCGGTTGAGTTGTCTCAGGGGGCGATCAATGCGGCGCGCGACCTATTTGCAGAGGTGAATGGCGGTGTCGTTGAGCAGATGACCATTGTTCGAGATGACGCACGGCGATATTTGCGCACCGATACCCACCACTACGATGTCATCATCGGCGATTTGTTTCATCCCGATATGGTCGGGCGTGCCAATCTTCTCTCCTTACAGCAATTTACGCGCGCCAGAGAACGGTTGAACAAGGGCGGCGTATTTGTGCAATGGCTGGCGCTGAATCAGTTTGATGTCGCATCGTTGCAAGTTGTATTACAGACATTCAGGCATGCTTTTCGCGCCCATGCATCGGATCATGCCATGCTCTTTGTCGATGGCTACCGCGTGGCTTTGGTCGGCATGCGTCATATGCCACAGGCTGGTGAACTGCTGGCCTGGCTTGAGCGAATGGGTGTCCGTCAGCGTCAGGAGGCGACAGGTGGCGAGGGTTTCTGGACATGGCTCGGGCGCTACTGGGGTGAGATTCCGGACTTTTCACAGTCGTCTGTCAGACTGCAGGATGAATGGGCGCCGGTGATCGAGTTTGCCTTGCCCAGGGTGCGTTACAGCGGCGGGGTGGATGCTTTAGCCATGTGGCGCTGGCTTCTCTCCTGGCGCGAGGATGATCAGCGCGCTGCCAGGGTGTGGGCTATTGGAGCCGATGACAGGGAAACATTTAAACGGGCATGGGCTTCGGTGGGGATTGATGTGCGTTTGTGGATGGCTGAATTGAGCGGTGATGAGCAACAGGTGATCAACTGGGCTCGTCTGTCGCGCAAGGCCAATCCGCAGGATCGCTGGCCAGCCTTTGCTCTGGCGGATCGTATGTTTGCCAGCCTTCAGCATGGCTTGCCGGACGGGTTGAGCAAGCGTCGGGCTTTAGAGCGAATCCTGGAGCTTCGTCCGGATCACGAAGGCGCAATTCGAGCCATGCTCAGCCTGGCCAGGAATACGGGCGATAAAGCGCAAGTTGATCATTGGCGGCTGCAGTTGAAGAAAGTGAGCCCTCTGGCTATTGATGTGCGCGGAAGATAGCTTATGACACATGGAGCCGCAGATGTCCGCAAATGATCTATTGAGCAAAATTCCCGTGGTTGAGCAGCATGTGCCTGGAGCACACACTTTGCACCCGATGCGGCGCTATGCACAGATTGCTACATTGGCCATTCTCATCCTGATTCCGGCCACCGGACTATTTCGTATTGATCCGGAAGCGGGCGGTTTTATCCTTCTTGATCGTCAGATCTGGTTTTCCGATATGCTGATCGTGATGGGTTTCTGGATATTGGTCGCCAGCCTTCTGATCATGATGTATTCACTGGTCGGTTCGGTATTTTGTGGGTGGATGTGTCCCCAGAATACGGTGTCTGAATGGGCCAATCAGATGACGGAGCGGCTGCTCGGACGTCGAGCCAATATGATGGATATGTCCGGCTCCAGAATGAAAGTGGCCGTGCAGCGGAAGTCATTCATCAATTATGTGATACTTGGTTTGGCTTTGCTCGGCGCTTCGATGTTTTATGCATTGATCCCCATGTTTTATTTTTATTCGCCCGAGGCGATCTGGTCGTTTGTTTCATTCCAGTACGATGATCGTCTGGCCGGCTCTCTGCACTGGATCTATTTCGTCTGTGTGGCTGTGATGTTGATGGACATTACGGTGATTCGCCATCTTCTGTGCAAATACATGTGCATCTACCGCGTCTGGCAACATTCCTTCAAAACTCGCGACACATTGCATGTTTCCTACGATGCATCGCGTTCAGATCATTGCAGCAACTGCCATTATTGCGTCGATTCCTGCTTTCTCGATATCGACCCGCGTAAGCCGGAAACCTTCGATAGCTGTGTAAACTGCGGTGAATGTGTTGTGGCTTGCGATGAACTGCACAGTAAAAGTAAAAAGTTCGATGGGCCTGGGCTACTGCGCCTTTCCTTTGGTGATGAATGGAAGGGCAAGTATCGCGGTGCCCTTGGCTCATTTTTTGGGCAAGCCAGAACAGCTTTGCTGGCGACTCTGGTCGGGGCTGCGATGTTTGGGGTCGGATTAGCCACCTATGAACCGGCCTCTTTTACCGTCGAGCGCAGCAAGGCTGCAGAGAACGGCGGGATGCTCGATTATCGCATCAATATTGCTTACAAGTTGTTCCGTCCGGATATTATGCATATCCGGGTACAAGGACTGGATGATCATGCCTACAGGCTGGCTAAATCCGAGATCGGATTTAATGGAGCCGGGCGTAAGGATGTGATGTTGCATATTGAAGCCGGCTTGCCGGCCGGCTTGTATCGTTTCAAGGTGAGTGTCGAGTCCGAAGGTGGCTGGTCACGAGACTTTAATCTGGTGCATTATGCCAGACAGGATGGAAAACGGGGCTC
>CAZDJY010000055.1:0-1218 GCA_964505835.1 uncultured Zetaproteobacteria bacterium
AAACAAAGCAAGTCAATCAGGATCTACAATTTCAGGCGGCGGATTTTCCTCAGGCGCTGGTGCTAGACATCAATCAGGGGCAGAGCTTGTTCGAGGATGGGGATGCTTTTGATGGCTATGCCTACCTGTTACTGCACGGTTATGTCGATGTGTCGATTCGTGCATTCGATGGCAGTGAAACAATACTCTATCGTTTGAAAGAGACGATCTTGCTTGGTGAGCTCGGTTTCATGGGTGGCTTGATGCGCAGTGCTACCGTTACAGCTGCGACACCGTGTCGGGTGCTGCGTATCAGTGAGAAGGACTGGCAGCAGGCCAGTTGCCAAGCTGATTTGTCTGCCAAGTTGCAGCATTCCCTGTACCAGCGTTTTTTGCATACCCATCGAGTGGTGCGTCGGCTCGGGCAGGGCAAAGTCCTGCATCGACTCGGTATCTACCTGCTTGATCTGCCGCAGTGGATGGGTTGCGAAGAAGAATTTATCGAGGTGCGCCTGCCCACGCATGCGGTGCTTGCCAGCATGCTGAGTTGCACGCGAGAGCGGGTAACCCGGCTGCTGAAGATGCTGAGCAGCGCAGGGGCGCTGGAGAAACTCGCAGGACAGGGGCGGGTTCGAATCTTTCGGGATAAGCTGAATCAAGCCCTGCAAAGCGCAGCTTGATTGCAAAGCTGGTTCTCCGGCCTTTTCCATGCCTGCCTTTCCCATGCACGACAAAGCTCTGAAAAATCCTTAAACTTCGCGCATGAGTATTACCCTCGGCTTTGTGATGCGCATCGATACCCCGCCTGCCGTTGCGGTGCCACCGGCTGTGCGTCCCGATCCGGTCATTGAGGTTGTGCCCGAAACTGCGCTCGGCCGAGTGGACGCGTCCGATGCCAATGCCGTGGGTGTTTCCTCTCAACGCCATCAGGGGCATGTTTATTCGATGCCGCCTCAGGCTCTGACCTACACCTCCGGGGGGTATGCTGAACCTGCTTCTTCCTATTTAAAGGGTTCTTTGCTCGATATCTATGTCTGAGTCAGGTCGCCAGCCGTGAATCGGCGCGACCTGACTATCTCACTCGGCATTCTGGCACTGTCCGTGGTTTTCTTTTTCTGGAACCCGCCGGTTGTCAGGCATCTCGAGTCCACGGTTCTGGACTGGCATTTCCAGCTGCGGGGCGAGCTGTTGCCTGAGCAACGGCCCGTGACACTGGTGCTGATTGATGATGCGAGCCTG
>CAZDJY010000055.1:1318-8578 GCA_964505835.1 uncultured Zetaproteobacteria bacterium
GCTGTTGCCTGAGCAACGGCCCGTGACACTGGTGCTGATTGATGATGCGAGCCTGGACTTGCTGGGTCGCTGGCTGATCTACGGCCTGCAGGTGCCATTTACACTTGCGCATGGGATTACCTTGCCGACTGTTCCTGCCGCAGCCGTTAATCCGTTAACGACAGGTGTTTCTGCGGCCGCGCGGGTGGATGAATTTGTGCTTGATCCGGCAGCCGGATTTTCCACATCCAGTCCTGAGCTGTGGTATCTGCCACGCATGCTAAATGAGCGTGCACGATCAGCGCCAATTCCATTTACGCCCTGATGAAGAAGGCCTGCCAGCTCGACACGCATAACCATGATCGCGATGCGGCGGGGATGACCTATGTCTATCCGGTGATATCGCGCAGGGCCGGCGGGGTTTCGGTCGGCATCAATCTGAATCCGAACAATGCCTGTAACTGGCACTGCGCCTATTGCCAAGTTCCCGATTTAAAGCGCGGCTCGGCTCCTGAGGTGGATATAGAACTCCTGTCGGCTGAGCTGGGGCAAATGCTGGACGACCTTTTGCATGGATCGTTTATGCAGGATCGGGTTCCAGAAGGTGAACGCAGGCTTTGCGATGTGGCGATTTCCGGAAACGGCGAGCCGACCAGTTGTCGGGATTTTAATACCGTGGTGCAAAGTATTGTTGCAGTCATCAGGAAACATCATCTGAATATTCCGCTGCGTTTGATCAGCAATGGGTCATATATGGGCAAGGAGCATGTTCAGCAAGGGCTGCACCTGATGGCCGACAACTTTGGTGAGGTATGGATCAAGGTGGATGCGGTGACCGCTGAGAGCATACAGCGTATCAATGGCGTGACGTTGGACGAGGATCAGTTATTTAATCAGGTGAATAATGCCGCAAAGCTTTGTCCGAGCTGGATTCAGACCTGTATGCTTGCCTGGGATGGTGCAGAGCCAGCTACCGTTGAGACCCAGGCCTACCTTGATTTTCTGCGGCGACTGAAGGCTGAAGAAGTGCCGTTAAAGGGAGTGTTATTGTATGGGCTGGCACGGCCATCCCTGCAGCTCGAGGCGGAACATGTATCGGCCTTGAGTGCTGACTGGATGCAGAGGATGAAAGAGGATATCGAGCGAACGGGCTGGCCGGTTAAGCTGAGCCTGTAAAACCTGCTTACTGAAATGCCTCCAGCAGCGTTTCCAGGGCCTGTACATCGACCTTCATTTTTCCCCGGCCCTCTCCCTGAACCAGGATGCCTTCCTTTTTAAGTGCGCTGATCGCACGGGACACCGTTTCACGGCTGGTTGAAAGCTGATCGGCCAGCAACTGGTGAGTCGGCAGCACCGTGGTGTACCACTGATCATCCTCGCGCTGGCCGAATCGCTGGCAATGATCGGTCAGATAAGCATACAGGCGGTGCGGTACATCCATGCTGCTGATGCGCTCCAGCACCTGACTGGTGCGGCGCAGGCGCGAAACAACCTCGGCCAGTAATTTCAGTGCAATGCCGGGTTGCTTGAGCAGCAGCGGCTCAATATCCGATCGTCTGATCTGGGCGAATTTAGCATTCTCCATGGTTGTTACCGTGGCTGAGCGCGGCTGTTTATCGAGCAAGGACATTTCACCGAAAAAAGAGCCCTTGCCTAACAATGACAACACGATTTCACGGCCCTCGGCGCTATAGGATGAAATCTTTACCGAGCCTTCGAGGATAATATACAGCGCCTCGCCAGGCTCACCTTCCTGGACGACGATATTCTTTTTCTGAATATCCTGCCGGGTAATCAACCCGGCTACAGCTTGCAGCTCATCCTCGTCGAGTTCGCTGAACAGCGGAATCTTGCGTAGGATATCAATCATTGGCTGCTCCGGAATCACCGTCCGCAAACAGTTCGTTATTCATCAGGGAAACAGGCCAGGTTGCAACAAGGTGATGGCCCAGATGCGGGCGCATTTGTATAACCGCATGCTCGACCCGTTCACAGGTGTCCATGGCTTCGACAAGAATCGGAAGGTCGTTGGCAAGGGCCAGAAAAGAAGCGCTATGCACACCGTGAGAACCCTGTCCTTCAATGCCGCGCACAACGGTGACGCCGCGCAAGCCGCATTGACGACACAGATCAAGCACCGCCTCCGTGGCGGGGCGCCCGTCAATGCGGTCGGATTCGGTCAGATATATGCGCAGGCATGAACCCTCAATCATGTTGCATCTGCCTCCCCAAAGTCGATTCTTTCAGGCATGAATGGTACCGGGAGCGGGAGTCGAACCCGCACAGAGATTACTCTCCGAGGGATTTTAAGTCCCTTGTGTCTACCAATTCCACCATCCCGGCAAGCACTGGCATTGCTGTCGGGAATCATGCCAAATACAGATGTTAGCGCAACCACAAGCTGTTGGAAATGTATTCTTGAGGACGAACCCTAAAGCAGCCGTTGTTTATGCCGATAAACTGGCTATGGCACAGGCATTACAAGAAAAAAGATGCGGCATCCGTTTGTTCGCCGACAATGAGGTGATTGTCAGCGTGCCGAAGCGCGACGGCGATATCATCAGCGAGCGAACGATATTGACCGATGTATCCATCGACGGGGTTAATTTTGTCACTCGGCATCATGAATATTATCACCCATGGCAGCCGATTATGTTACAGATCGTGATGCCGGGGGAAGGACATGAAAACGATATAACCGCCTTCGGCCGCGTGGTCTGGCTCAGTGATCCGGATGTATCCACATGCGGCGAGGTGATTCAACCGCGCATTGGTGTAAATCTGAATCATGGTGAGATGTCCAGGTTGCTGCAGGGGTAGTCATTGCGGATTTTTTTCACTTTAATATCTTGTTGAAAAGGCTAAGGTTCCTGCACCCGGGCAGTTTTCGTCCGAATTATATAAGATGAAGTCGGAAAAAGGCCATCCATCGCCTTTTTTCGACCCGGAAAGCGAAAAGCACGGTTTTCACTTTCCTTACAAATCAATGACTTGCATTGCATGCCATTGATTTACGCGCCCGTCCTTGGGCGCGATGATGACTTTTTACGAAGTCATCATAAAAAAACATGAAGTTTTCCGATGAGGTTCTCAATGATTGAAATTAATGTAAAAGCTGGTGCTGCAGCCAAGCAGCGCGACGATGCTGTGGTTTTGCCGATTCTGGCAGGCAGAAAATTAACCGAGTCAGGCAAGGAATTACAGGCTTCGACGGGCAAGGTCATTGCTCAATATCTTCGTAAATTCGATCATCTGGGTGAATTCGGCGAGATCGGAATGCTTTATGAAATCGAGGGAGCCTTCACTCAGCGCATTGTTTTTGCCGGCGCAGGGGAAGATAAGAAGCTTACCCTGGACGGGCTTAGGCGTCTGGCCGCCAGGCTTGCACGTGAGTTGGAGAAGGGCGGTTCGAGGGATATTTCATTATACCTGACGGAACTGCCTGTGCGTGGTGCAAGCCTTGCCGACAAGGTGCAGGCCGTAGCCGAGGGTCTGCAGCTTGGCCTGTATCGTTTTGACAAATATCAGAGTGAGCAAAAGAAAAATACGCGCGCCCTGCGTTCCGCAACGATCATGATCGAGTCGCGTAAGGGATTGGCGGCGGCTGAAGCGGCTGTGTTGCGCGCAAACGCCACTGCTGTGGGCACGAATTTCGCCCGCGATCTGGCCAATGAGCCGGGCAATGTTTGTACGCCGGAGTGGTTGGGCAATCAGGCGGCAGGATTGTCGCACAAGAAGCTAAAAGTGACGGTGATGGATAAAAAGGCGATTGAGAAGGCTGGGTTCACTGCGCTGTTGGCCGTCAATCAGGGTTCGGCCAAGGAGCCACGTTTTATTGTACTGGAGTATCAGGGCGGTAAAAAGGCTGATAAACCCGTGGCGCTGGTCGGCAAGGGTCTGACCTTCGATGCCGGTGGTATTTCCATCAAGCCGGCGGCCCAGATGGACGAGATGAAGTTCGACATGTGTGGTTCGGCAGCAGTGCTGGGTATCTTCAAGGCGGTCACGGAAATGGATCTGCCGGTGAATCTGCTCGGGGTGATTGCTTCGACTGAGAATCTGTTGGGCGCAGCTGCCTATAAGCCGGGCGATATCGTCACCAGCTACAAGGGCATTACCATCGAAGTGCAGAATACCGATGCCGAGGGGCGTATCATTCTTTCCGACGCGCTGGCCTATGCGGCCGAGAAGAAGCCTGCTGAAATCATTGATTTTGCCACGCTCACAGGCGCATGTGTGATTGCACTCGGGGCTCAGGCCAGCGGCCTGATGGGCACGGGTGAGAAGGTCATCAAGGGGTTGAAGAAAGCGGGCGATTATACGCATGATCGTGTCTGGCAGTTGCCGATGTATGATGAATATCAGGAGCAGATCAAGTCCGATATCGCCGATATCCGCAATATCGGGGGGCGTGAGGCAGGAACGATTACTGCGGCATGCTTTTTATCCCGTTTTGTCGACGATGTTCCATGGGCACATCTCGATATCGCCGGTACGGCCTGGAATATGAGAGGCACGGATATCTCGGCTAAGGGTGCGACCGGTGCTGGTGTACGACTGGTGGTGGATTACCTGCAAAACCGGAGCTGAATAAAGGATCGGGTGCTTCATCCTTCATGTCAGAAGAAGAGGCAAGCCAGTTATATCGCGAGTGTGCCGCCAGTGTGTCGCAGGTAGCATCCTGAGGCTGCCCTGCTAGGCTTCCCTGTATGCTATTTTCCGATTTAAACCATTCTCTGTTCAGGCTTGTGAATGATTCACACAATGCGCTGCTTGACGGGTTGTTCGGCATCATCTCGGGCCTGGGCGACGGGCTGGTGATAGCTCTTCTGTGCGCGCTATTGATGCTCTTTCGCCTGCGTCTTGGGTTGGCGGCCTTACTGGCCTTTATCCTGTCGGGACTTGCTGCCCAACTGTTAAAGCGCGTGTTTGATATGCCAAGGCCGCCGGCAATATTGGAACATGTACATGTGTTGGGGGCGGCCCTGCAATCACATTCATTTCCTTCCGGTCACTCCACCAGTGACGGGGTGATGGTGCTGGCGGCATTCCTGCTCTGGTCTGTGCGGGATGGGAGAAGCTGGCTTGTTGGCGGATTGTTTGTGCTGGCAGCCATCGGCCGCATCTACGGCGGGGTACATTTTCCGGTGGATGTATTGGCAGGTCTTTTGCTCGGTATTGGTATGATGTGGGTTTGTTGGAGAATCTCTGCAGCATGGCCGGTTGAGCGTTGGCAGGCTTCGCCCTGGTCATGGAAGATTGTCGGCCTGATCGTGGCTATCGAGGCTGCGGTGCTGGGTCTTGGCTACCATGTGCAGCCGTCCACGGCTCAGCCGCTGGCCCTGCTCCTTCCTGTTGCGGCACTTCTGCTGTTGATGCAGGAGTGGAAGATGAGAGTGAAGCATGACTGACCCAAAGGTGCATTTCGAGATGCTTGAGACTCCTGATCGGGTTGAAGGCATCGCCTCGTTATTGTTGCGCCGTGGTCGTTTGCAGCCGCATGTTCTGGTGCTTTGTCCCGATGCCGGATTCATGGAACAACTCAACGAACGTCTGTGGACGATTCATCAGGAATCCTTTCTGGCGCATGGCGTGGTCGGAGAGGATGGCAAGGCGAATGCCCGTCAGCCGATTTTACTGGCCACAGAGGTAGTTCGGGAAAATCAGGCTGAGGTGCTGATCAACGGTGGGTTGGAGATACCGCCGGATGTATCCGGCTTTTCGCATCTGGTCGATTTTGTTGACGGCTGGGATGAAAGTCTTAAACAGACTGCGCGTGAGCGCTTTCGCACCTATCGTCAAATGGGACTTGAGCCGACCTATCTGGGCGGCAAATCTTGATTCAGGGAGGCGATATGTCCGATATCGATCAGCAACCCGATAACAACCAAAACCCGGCACAGAACGAGGATGAGCGGCGGCGTTATTATCGGCATCCGGTAGATGTGCCAATCCAGATCTTTCCGCAAACCATTCATCCGATTAATCAAGTACCTCTGCTCGATGTGGGTGAGGGAGGTCTGGCGTTCCGAACCAATGTGGTGTTTGAGCCTGGCTCACATCTGATTGTCCGTATCGACAGCGTCGAGCCGGTATTCGAGGCGGTCGGCGTGGTGTGCTGGAATGCTACCCGGGACGGCGAGCATGAGGTCGGAGTTCAATTTCTCGACGATGAAACCTGCTTTCGCCTGCGCATGGTCGAGCAGGTCTGTCAAATTGAAAAATTCCGTCAACGTTGTCTCGAAGATGATGGGCGTGACATGGATTTTGAGCAGGCCGCACGCGAATGGATAGAGCGTTACGGGGCCGATTTCGGCTCAGCCGATTCGGCTGGTGCCCCGATCTTTGACGGGACTCGCGAGCAGGCCGCCCCGCGGTGACAAGTTTCTTTTCCGAGGCAAGCTTCGAATTTCTGGGGGCGCTTGCTGAGAACAACAAGCGCGACTGGTTTAACGATCACAAACAACAGTATGAAGATGCGGTCAGGACTCCGGCGCTGCAGTTCATTGAAGCAATGGGGCCGCGTTTGAAAGTGATGGCGCCGCATTTCACGGCTGATGCTCGAAAGATGGGCGGCTCGTTGATGCGCATCTATCGTGATACGCGTTTTGGCAAGGACAAGACACCTTACAAGACCAATATCGGCATCCAGTTCCGCCATGAGTTGGGCAAGGATGTGCATGCGCCGGGTTTTTATGTGCATATCAGTAGCAGCAGCGTATTTGTCGGTGTTGGCATATGGCATCCGCCAAGCGACGCGCTGGCTCGTATTCGCCAGGCAATCGATGAAGAACCTAATGCCTGGAAGGGCGCACGCGACGATGCCGGGTTTCGACGCTGGTTTACGCTCACTGGCGATAGTCTGAAGCGCCCGCCACGCGGGTTTTCGGCCGAGCATCCCCTGATTGATGATCTCAAACGCAAGGACTTTATCGCTGTGGCTGATTTGCCTCCGGAGCTGGTGATGCTGGACGATTTCGATCAGTTATGCGCCGATTATTTCGCTGCGGCAACGCCGTTGATGCGCTTTCTTTGCAAGGCTCTGCGTATCCCTTATTAAGATTGCAGGGCTATCCCTAAAAAAGGACCGGATCATTGATAGGTTGCCCCTCATGGGGGGATCATTAGCATGACGGCAATGGCAGACGAACCCAGTATCGAAGAAATCCTCGCCAGTCTTGATCAACTGCTCGAGGACAGTGGTATCGGTAACGACGATGCTCAGTCGCCCGTGTCTGCTGCGAAGCAAAAAGAGAAACAGCCAGAGCTTGAGGCTGAAGA
>CAZDJY010000056.1:0-8310 GCA_964505835.1 uncultured Zetaproteobacteria bacterium
CCGGGTAGCGATAGATCGTCGAGCGCTTTATCCATCGACTGATCCAGCAAGGCATCCAGAACGGAGAACATACCAAGGAGAAAATCATCACCTGTATCGGCCTCACCCAGAAGTCCGGCAAGTGATTCCAGAAACTGGCCGCGGTAAAGCGCCGTTCGCACAAGCTCCGCAGGCTTATTATCGCCGAGTGCCGCCAGGGATAGCAGGGAAAGCCAGCGGCGAAGTTTATTCAGGCCCAACAAACTCATGGCCTGCTCGATGGACTCAACCTCGCGGCGCAAACCGAAGGCTGCGGAATTAATGTATTTCAACAAGCGATAGGAAAGACCGACGTCCTGTTTGACGACATCATGAATCTCGTCCAGCGCTTCAGCTGTCAGTACCTTCTGCAGCGCACGCAGGATAGCCAGCTTGGAATCCGGCAGCTTCTTCCCTTCCACGATATCCGGCTTGCAGAAAAAATAGCCCTGATAAAGATCAAAATTCAGTGCCTTGCACTGTTCATATTCTTCATAGGTTTCAACCTTTTCAGCCAGCAGCCTGACCTTGTGCCTGCGCAGGGCACTCACCTCATCACCGAGATTGTCGATAGCCTGGATATCCAGCTTGACGATATCGGTATGTTCCATGAATGATTCCACATCAGTAGCTTTCACCACATCATCCAGCAACACGGTGTAGCCTTGAGACTTGAGTGCCTTGACTGCCGCCTCGGTTTCCGGAGTAGCCGGAACCGACTCCAACACTTCGATCGCCACCCGGTCAGCCGGCAATAATTCAGACACAGGGGTGTCGGATAGTAAAAATTCCTTATCCGCATTGACGAACGCGATGTGGTTACCGGTGATCTTATCCAATCCGATATCCATCAGCGCCGAGATCAGCACATTGGCCGTCAGTTTGGCCCCATCATCGCTGAAATCCAGACCGCCGTGCGGTCTGAAAAGCAATTCATAGGCACACACTTGATAATCCCGATCAAACACTGGCTGACGCCCGACGAGTACCTGTCTCATAAGATGCTCCCTGATGGATGTAGTGAAAAACCTTAAGCATGTACCATGCCATGTTCCATACCATGTTCTATACCATAAAAAGGAGACTTGCTTTCACCACACCGGCCTCGCATCCTGCGCCCATGGATACAGCAACACGTACACAGCATTTTGATCAGGATGAAATTGCCAAGTTCGAAGCCATGGCCGATGAATGGTGGGATCCGACCGGCAAGTTCAAGCCTTTGCACCGCATTAACCCGTTACGCCTTGATTATATCGGGCAACACGTCGATCTGGCGAATGCCGAGATTCTCGATGTTGGCAGCGGTGGCGGACTTTTGGCTGAAGGCATGGCATCCCGCGGTGCACGGGTGACAGGCATCGACCGCTCACCCAAGGCACTGGCCGTGGCCCGACTGCATGCCGAACAAAGCGGCATGACTGTAACCTATGTTGAGAACGATGCAGAGATTTGGGCTGAGAGCCATGCCAACCACTACGATGCGGTCACCTGCCTTGAAGTGCTTGAACATGTGCCTGATGTTGAACGCACCGTCGCTGCCTGTGCATCCATGATCAAGCCGGGGGGCCGTTTTTTCTTTGCTACGCTGAATCGTAATCCGGTTTCCTATATCAAGGCTATTCTCGGGGCTGAATATATCATGGGCTGGCTGCCCAAAGGTACGCATGAATATGCCAAATTCATCAAACCATCCGAGATGCATACAGCACTTCGCCATGCAGGCCTGGAAATCCAGGACTTGCGCGGCATGTCTTACAGCTTGCTCGGTGACCGCTTCAGCCTGAGCAATGATTTATCAGTCAATTACCTCGGCATGGCCGCCAAACCCGACTGAGAACAAGGGAGAAAACACGCCGGCAAGTGCACATAGCAAGCTTCTCGGATAGATTGCCGCGCCATGTGGCGCATCCTTTTCCTTGTTGCTCTCGCACCTGTAATCGTCGCACCTGTAACGGCAGCCGCGGCAGGTCTGGATATTACCGCCGATGAATTAACACAGGACAGCTACGGCACCGTCATTGCCAGTGGCAATGTGGTCGTTAAGCAGCGGCCGGTACGCGTCATTAAGCATCTGCATCTAACCCCCACAGGCTGGCAAAAGGTGCAAGCCGACTTTGATCTCATCACCGAACCCACTGAAACCCTGGCAAGGCACCGTCGCCTGAGCCTTAACCTGACTTCCGATGGCTGGAAAATCACGGCCGATCAAATCATCGATAAATCCGTCGATAAGCCAGACAATGTCAGCAACACCCCACCCTATCCTTCGATCGAAGCAGCCCTTGAAACATGGCGACAGGCCTGGAGCAGCCGCGACCCGAAGCAATACTTCGCCGCCTATGCCCCGGACTTTCAGCCCGATAAACGTTTTACTGCTTTAAGTGACTGGCAGATATATAAAAAGCGCGTCATCGCGAACAAGCAGTACATCAAGGTGGACATCGATGATGTACGTATCAGTCCAATAAATGACGGGGATATGCAGGTCGAATTCCTGCAACATTACAGCTCAGATCGCAACCGCAGTCGTGACATCAAGCAGCTTGTTTTTGTGCGCGATGCGTCAGGTTGGCGAATTATTCGAGAGACGGTGATCGGCGCATTCAGCATTTCTGCCAACCCTGAGAGTCATCAGAGCCCTAAACAGGCCGTTGCAACCTGGAAAAATGCGTGGAATCGGCGTGATTTGGAGGCCTACATGGGCATGTATACCTCAAACGCCTATCCGCTCGGCTTATATGAAAATCGTCAGGCATGGCTGGAAGCGCTAAAGCTTGCCTTTGCCAAAGCGCCAGCCCGCGCCCTGACAGCCGACATGGTAACATTCAATCGTAGCACACATCGGATTCGTGCCGAGGGCAATGTAGAGATGCAATCCGCCGAAGGGCGCATCGTGGCAGAATCTGCCGAGGTCGACAGCGAAACCCATGCGGGAAGTATCCAGCAAGCCACGGTGTACCTGCCCAATGGCGAGCGCCTGCAGGCAGCGAACATGACGCGTATCAATGATTCCCTGTTTGAAGCGCACGATGCTCGTTTCAGCTCCTGTCCGACAAGTGATGAAGCCTGGGCCTTGCGGGCCAAAAGTGTACGTCTTGATCAGCAGGAGGGTGAATTGAGCGCCAGAAGCGCCAGCTTCGAGCTTGGCGGAGTCCCTGTCCTGTACTCACCCTGGTGGTCGCAAACCCTGAAGCGGAAATCCGGCCTTCTGACTCCAAAGGTGGGAACCGGGAAACGGCGCGGCACCGAGCTTGGTATCCCATGGTATTTCGCACCTGCCGACAACTGGGATGCAACTCTGACCCCGACATGGATGAGTGCCCGCGGCGTGATGGGAGAGGCGGAAGCCCGCCATATCTCTCGTCTCGGGCACGAACGAATCAATGTTGCTGGCATCAACGATGCTGTCACCGGCAGCACACGCTCACGTCTGCAAAGCGATATAGCTTGGCATTTACCTAAGGACATCGAACTCGCCATCCAGGCCGATCATGTCAACGACCATCTTTATCTGGCCGATTATGCCACCGGCGGCGATGCCAGCACACGCTACCTGCAGAGCACCGCCATACTGTCCCAGACTTATATCTCGGATTCATTCAACAGCAACTGGATACTGACCGGACAGCATCAACAGGACATGACCCTCGACAGTAATGCGACGACATTGCAGATCCTGCCGCGTCTGGAAAGCCGCATGCAGTGGCAGGCTCTGGAGCATGCATACCTGCATATGGACCAGCAAACCACCCGCTTTGCCAGAGCAACCGGACAGGATGGTTGGCGCATGGATTTACATCCCTATGTCGAACTCCCCTGGCAGCTGGCCGACGGTGGGCTATCCGCCACCCTGCAAGCCGGAGGTCACTTCACGCGCTACTGGCTGCAAGGCGGCGCTTTGAATGTCCGTCGCCAACGCTTCACCGGCGAAGCAAGTTTGGAATTACGCAGCGATTTCGAGCGTATCTCATCAGATACAACATGGCGGCATCAAATCTCGCCGCTGCTCCGCTATGATTATATCAACGCATCAGATCAATCGAATATGGCGAATTTCGACTCCACCTTTGGCCGTCTGACCTGGAGCAACCTGTTAACCGGCAACCGCTTCACCGGCCGCGACCGCATTGAAAAGATCAATCGTATCAGTGTGATGCTTGAAACCCGGTTGCAGCACAAAGATGGTCTTGCTGCCAGAGAGATTCTGCTATTTCGTGCCGGGGCAGCCTACGACATGCTGCGTCAATCGGTGGACCCTGCCCTTCAGGCCGCAGCCACCCGCCCCTTTTCTAACCTGCTTGCTGAATTGACCCTCACCCCCATGCAAGGTCTTCGCCTGTTTGCCAGCGGTCAATATAACCCGGCTGATCGTTATTGGTCCACACTGACCTCAAGTATGGATATCGCGGCCGGTTGGATGAATTTTCATGCAGGATATCAGTTGACCGACGCACGCTATGCTCTGGAAAGCCAATTGCTTGATCTGTCTGCCACGATACGGCTTGGACAGCGTTGGCAGGCCAGCGGCCAGTGGCAGTACGATAATCTGCTCAAACTGACTCAACAGACCACGCTGGGACTGAAGTATTCGCATCCTTGCTGGAGCCTTGGCGTTGAAGGGTATCGCCTGAACCGGCCCAACGGTACGGCACAAAGTTCTGATTTTGGCGCTCGCATCTTGCTTGAGTTTAAAGGGCTGGGTAGCGTCGGTTCATCCTGATCGGATGGGTACACACCAACCATGATGATTCAACTTTCACCACATTCCGGAGACTCCATGCGCATTGCCACCATGTTTGCAACCCTGCTATTGATGATCACACCTGCTAAGGCCGAGACCTTTGATGCGATTGCCGCCGTAGTGAACAGCGAGGCTATCACCTGCTACGAGGTTCAACAGGATGTGGTCAATATGCAGCGCAAACTTACTCAGGCCGGAGCCAAACAAATGCCACCGCGCAGCCAATTGATGGCTCGCGCTCTGGATGACCGTATCACCAGCAGGCTGCAGGTTCAGGAGGCACACAAGCTTGAGATCAAGGTGGATGATGAAGAATTAGACAAAACCATTGCCAATATCGAAGCGAATAACAAGCTATTGCCTGGCCAGTTAAAATTGGCCTTGGCTCAACAGGGCATGGACTATGAAGTCTACAGGAAAAACCTGCGCCAACAGATTCTTGGCAGCAAGCTGGTCAATATTGCAGTACGCAGCAAACTGCAAATCAGCGAAGAAGCCATGCGCGAATATTACCGCAAGCATTTCGCCAATTCCGCACCACTGCGAGAAGTTCGACTGGCGCAGATTTTCATTTCCCTGCCTGCAGAGCCCACCCCTGAGCAGGTGACTGCGGCACGCGACAAGGCCAAGGGCATTTATCGGGATCTCAAAGCAGGTAAGGATTTCGCCCAGCTTGCCTCGTTGTACTCGGATGCTGCAGATGGGAAAAAAGGCGGCGTTATGGGCTGGTTCATGCCTGGCGGTATTGCGAATCGTTTCGCTTCTGCCCTGGATCTGAAGGTTGGCGAGATATCTAACCCGATCCGCTCGCCCGGTGGCTTTCATATTCTGACCGTGCTGGATGAACGCATGCATCAACCCGAGGTGCGGGGCAACAGTCATGACGAGGTGCATGCCAGTCATATTCTCCTGCAAATTCCGAAAACCGCCGATAAAGCCACACAAGCCAAAATTCTGCATCGGGCTCGTACCATTGCCCAAGATATGCAGGACGCGAGCGATGAAGAGTTCGCCACGCGCGCCAAAGAGGTCTCGCAGGGACCGAGCGCCAGTCGCGGGGGCGATCTGGGTTGGTTCAAGCGTGGCGCCATGGTGAAGGCATTCGAGGATGCAGCCTTCAAGCTGGAGACAGGTCAGACCAGCGGTGTGGTCGAATCCCCGTTCGGCCTGCACATCATTCGCGTCACCGGCAAGCGTCATATTGATCCGAACTCGTTCGAGGCCAAACGCGACAAGATTCAGGAAATCCTGACCAATGCTGAAATGCAGGAACAACTGCCGCGCTGGCTGGCCGCGCTCAAAGCCAGAGCCGATATTCAGAAGCATGATTGCAGCAATGTTGCTTTCGAGGAAACAAGCCTTCCTGCAGCCCCTGTCAATGAAACCAAGGCTGCCCAGCCCGGCGACACTCCAGAGTCGGCCGTTGAGCTATGGCGAAATGCATGGCGCAATCAGAAGCTTGAGCCCTATTTCGCCTCCTACAGAAAGACCTTTAATCCGGGAAAGCGTTTCACAAGCCTGGCTGATTGGAAGGCCTATAAAACTCGCGTGATCGGCAACAAACGCTTTATTCGCATCAGCCTGAAGGATATCAAGGTTAAGCAACTGGACGATAAGCATGCGCAGGTTGATTTCATCCAGCATTTCGAATCCGACAGCTTCAAGAGCCTCGATGCCAAGACACTGGACATGGAGAAGGTCAACGGCCGCTGGTTGATTACCCGCGAAGCCTCTCGCTCTCTGAAATAAACCCTTGAAGCCTCTCCTTATTACCGTCGGCGAACCCGCCGGCATCGGTCCTGATTGCATCCTGCGTCTGTTTCATGACGACCCGGAGAGTATGGCGAATTGCGTTATCGCCGCACCGGCCGTCTGGTTAAACGAACGGGCGAAGGCCATCGGTCTTCCGGCCACAGCCACTGAAAGCCATCAGTTGACTGAAACGCCTGTTTGTGGTGACTGCATAAGTTGCTGGAACCCTTTGGCCGATGATACGACCGTTGGCCCTGTCAGGCTCGCCCACCCCTCTGCGGAGACTGCCGAAGCGGTAGTTGCCTGCATCCGAGAGGCAGCCACCGCCTGCATCAGCGGTCTGGCTTCGGGCATGGTGACCGGCCCGATCGAGAAAGCCATCCTGAAGAACAGCGGCTTTGCTTTTCCAGGGCATACTGAATATCTGGCCCATCTGGCCGGAGACTCTGACTTCGTCATGATGCTGGCCTCGGATGAGTTGCGCGTTGCCCTGCTTACCACACACATGGCACTCGACGATGTTTCCTCTGCCCTTTCCACCCGGGAAACTCTGGCCTGCCTTGAGATCACCGCTCGGGATATGCAGCAGCGCTTCGGCATCACCCAGCCGAACATTGGCCTGTGCGCCCTGAATCCGCATGCCGGCGAACAGGGGCATTTTGGAGATGAAGAGATCCGTATCCTTGCTCCCGCTGCCGAGGCTGCGCGCATGAAAGGCATTCAGGTCACCGGGCCACTGCCTGCCGATACCATTTTCTCCGCCCCCGTGCGCAGCCAATTCGATGCCATCGTTTGCTGTTATCATGATCAGGGGCTGATTCCGATCAAGGCGCTAAGCTTTGGCGAGGCCGTCAATGTTACGCTCGGACTGCCTTTTATTCGCACCAGCGTCGATCATGGTACGGCTCTTGATCGTGCAGGATCGTCAAAAGTGTCCTACAGTAGCCTTAAAGCAGCCATTGCCATGGCACGCGATATGCGCAGCCATGCGAATGATGTTTCCATTCAGGCTGTATCGCGTCACTGACAGGAGGAGATATTGCACCTGAACCAACTGGCCGGACATCTGTTGCTTGCCACCCCATCGCTGAAAGATCCGAACTTTCAGGATGCTGTGGTTCTTGTTTGCAACCATGACCAGGAAGGCAGCATGGGGCTGATTATCAATCGCCCGCGCGATATCAGTCTGCTCGAGGTCCTCAACGACCTTGAGATTCCGACCGGGGATGACCCCTTGCACGATACCGACCATCTCAAGCATCCGGTGTTTGACGGCGGTCCGGTCGATGAGTTTCGCGGTTTCATCCTGCACGATGGCTGGCATGTGTTTGATTCAACCATGCAGGTAACCGATGATCTGTACCTGACTGCGTCACGCGATGTCCTTGAACAACTGGGAAAGGGAGAAGGTCCCGAGCACTACATGATGATGCTCGGCTATACCGGCTGGGCCGCAGGCCAACTGGAATCCGAGCTGGCCGACAACGACTGGCTGATTGCCCCGGCCAGCCATCAAATCATCTTCCAGGAGCCCCCTGATCAGCGCTGGAACTTCGGCGCCCGCTGCATGGGGGTCGAGCGCTCACAGTTGTCCGACCAGATCGGCCACGCCTGAAGGCTTCGCCGCGACACCCTTAACGGGGGGCATCGATAGCAGCCCCAACGAAAAAACGCAGGACAGTTACCCATCCTGCGTTTTATATATTAAGACAGCCTCTGCCTAACTCTTGGGTGCAATCGGTGACAAATTCCAGATATCGCGATTGTAATCTTTCATCGTGCGGTCGGTGGAGAAC
>CAZDJY010000057.1:0-2754 GCA_964505835.1 uncultured Zetaproteobacteria bacterium
CCGTGCAGGCCATGGATGGCCTGCCAAAATCATGCGCGAAAGTGACTGATTTTGTGAGCAAAGGCAAAACCGCGCTTTTGCCTTTGCGTGTTGAAAAACTACACGGACGTAGTTTTTCAGACCTTCCTTAACAAAGAAATTCGGCTCATATTTTCCCCTGATTATATTGAGGCCTTTAACTGCACGGGGTTAGAGAACCTGTCCACAGCAGTTGTGGATAACCCTGTTAGTAACTTTTCGAGTTGCTTGATTTTTCTTCAACATCGGCCGACTTGGATAAGTGCTTAAAATATAGGCAGTTTAATTATCTTATATATAACAGTAACTTGTGACAAATGCCTTAAGCTTTCTGTCAAAAAAACGTCATAGAGAAAGTTTCTGATTAAAATGTGAATAAATCCACCGAATAGTGGATTGACGTAGTCTTTTTCAACACCCGTCGAGATTGCATGGTTGAAAATAAGGCTATCTCTTATGTTGCAGGATGTGTGACGCAGATACCTGATTCGGAAGTTCTTGTTTTTTATGCTTGGGCCCGGGAGATACCCGTACACCACAGGAGACTATTGTGATTGAACGACGTTTGGCTGAATCGCTGCTTTTCCTTGAAACCAATCGCCGCAGTGCGGGTGACAGGGAGTATATCCAGGCCATCAGAAAACTGATTGTCGAGCATGCCCAAATGCGCGATACGTTGGAGCAGATCAGTCGGCTGCGCGATTTGTATGAGATTCATACATTGTCAGCCGATGTGCTGCAAAAGAGTGTTTACCGCGATACGGTCAGTCAGGACATGGCTGTGCACGAGGCCCTTGTAGGTCTGCAGAAGATGTTGCCGAGCGAGGATGAGGTCAGAAAACTGGTTGAGGCACGCCGCTTGATCAATAAGGCGTTGCAATAATAGTGTTTATTCTACTCCGGAGGTTCGTTATCAGGAGCCGGTAAGCTAAATATCGAAATCAGCAAGTACCGGAGCATGATCCGAAAACCATTGGTCGGTAAAGACATCGACGCTGCGGCACAGGGGTGCGATATCATCCGTGCAGATATGGTAGTCGATGCGCCAGCCTACGTTGTTGGCACGGGCCTGGCCGCGATTTGACCACCATGAATATTGTTCTTTGTCCGGATATAGCGAGCGGAACACATCGATAAATCCATTTGCCAGCCATTTGCTCATCCATGCCCGTTCTTCGGGAAGAAAACCGGAGTTTTTCCGGTTGCCGCGCCAGTTTTTCAGATCGATGGGCTGGTGGGCGATATTCAGGTCTCCACAAACGATCAGTGAGCGCCCTTGTTGTTGCAGGCGCTGCATCAGTGGCAGAAAGCGTTCGAGAAAGGCCATTTTTGCGCTCTGACGCGCACTGGAACTGGAGCCGGAAGGCAGATACAGGCTGATCACCGAATAATCGGCGAAATCGGCCATCACGAATCGGCCCTGAGCATCCATATCAGTCCAGTCGCTTTCCGGATCGAGATCGCCAAGGCCGATATGTATCGTTTTTGGCTTTTCCCTGCTGTACAGAGCCACACCGGAATAACCCGCTTTCTCGGCAAAGTGGAAACAGGGATGATAGCCCTCGGGCAAGGCCTCTGGCGGTAGTTGATGTTTGTGTGCTTTTAATTCCTGGAGACACAGAATATCGGCGTCCTGATCGGCAAACCATTCCCAGAAACCTTTTTTGGTAGCAGCACGGACTCCGTTGAGGTTGGCTGTAATAATTTTCATGTCGCGCTATTATGCAGCGGCGCATGCAGGGCGCAAAGCGAATCTTGGCCATTGTCTTTCATTCATTGACTGAAGATGGAAGGAGGACGAATATGCCGAGCTCTCAAAAAATATACCCGAAAAAGGATACAAACCATGGCTAGAAAGTTTAATTTCAGCGCAGGTCCGGCGATGTTGCCGAGTGCCGTAATCAAGCGCGCGCAAGCCGAGATGCTGGACTGGAACGGCTCCGGCATGTCGGTGATGGAAATGAGCCATCGCGGCAAGGAGTATACGTCTATCGCGACCAGTGCAGAGGCTGATCTGCGCGAGGTGATGGCCATTCCGGATAACTACAAAGTGCTCTTTCTTCAGGGCGGCGCTTCAGCCCAGTTTACCATGATTCCGCTGAATCTGATGGGTGACAAGACCAGTGCAGATTATATCAATACCGGTGTGTGGTCGAAGAAGGCAATTGCCGAGGCTAAACGTTATGGCGCGATAAAAATCGCTGCCGATACCTCAGAGGGTGGTTTTACCCGCGTGCCGGCACAGAGCGAATTGAAACTTGATCCAAATGCCGCCTATGTTCACTACACGCCGAACGAGACCATCGGCGGTGTGGAATTCGATTATATCCCCGAGACCGGCGATGTCCCGCTTGTTGCTGATATGTCGTCCACTATCCTGTCACGTCCGATTGATGTATCGCGTTTTGGTATGATCTATGCCGGCGCCCAGAAGAATATTGGCCCTGCCGGCCTGTGCATTGTGATTATCCGCGATGATTTGCTGGGTAAGGCGTCCGATATTTGTCCGACATTGTTTAACTACGCAGTCCAGGCCGAGAATGGTTCGATGTACAACACGCCGGCAACCTACAGCTGGTATGTGGCGGGTTTGGTGTTTGATTGGATCAAGCAGCAGGGCGGACTCGAATCGATGGCCGCGGTGAATAAGCGCAAGGCAGAAAAACTTTATGCCGTGATTGATGGCAGCGATTTTTATGCCAACCCGGTCGCCAAAAATGCACGCTCATGGATGAA
>CAZDJY010000057.1:2854-8231 GCA_964505835.1 uncultured Zetaproteobacteria bacterium
GCCAGTTGCGGATTTCTTCGATATAGCTGGATTCGTCTTTCAGTTTTTCAATGTCGACAACAAATACATTCATATTCGATGATTTCAAATGATCCAGCCACCCTGAAAGAAACTGGCGATACAGATCATCCACCACTTTTTTATCGGCAGCAGCTTTAGGTCCGATATAATTTTCACTGGAGGCGATTTCACCACGCACAGCAATCTCCAGATTGCTCATGATGCTCTCATGTCCGGTATCAAGGGCATGAAACTCACCCTCAGCATCCAGATACAGCAGCCATGGGCTGCCGGGAGTGAGTTCAGCAATGGTGTGAATCATTTGACCCTTATCGGGAATCACAGCATCGGAGAGTCGGTGCATGACGGCATGCGCAAAGATACCGCGCATCAGAAAGTCGAACTTGCCAGCTTTATCTTTAGGCGCAAGCACGGTTTCCTTATCCTTTTTCAGGCGGCGTCCGATCCAGTTCTCGGCTTCAGCTTTATCGGTGATTCGCGCATCGCTTCTCTCTAACGGGTCGGCATAAGTACATGGGCGCCAAGTGTTGTCAGTTTGTAAGCGCCAAGCCTTGTCGCCGGCAGGTGACAGGGCATCAATGGAATAGCAGATATTCATGCCGATGCCTCAGTTTCACCGGTGGAGATATCCCTGATCACCGGTAGCCCGGTCTCGGGGTTCAGGTGGAGACAGATTTCCCCTCTCAACAGACGTAACAGATCGCTTCCGACCAGTTCAAGGCGCCATCCATGCAGGCAATCGACAGCTGGCGGTTCGCCTTTGCAACGATATCCCCAGGATGCCAGCTCGGACAGATCGGATTTGCTGGCCAGAATGGGTGCTGCTATCTCGCCAATCTCGGCTTTCAGGCGAACAAGGGTATCAAGCATTTCCAGTCGCAGATCGGTGCCGGGTGTATTATGGCTGCGGGCCTTGAGCTTGGGCCAGTCAGCTGCATCGCTGTTGATGCCTTGTTCCCAGGCCAGCATGATTTCTTCACCGAAACGTTTGATCAGGCCCGGATTCATGCCGCGCATGCGGCCCATGGTTTCGCGATTAAGCTTGTCGCGACGTGCAATCTCCAGTAGCGGTTCGTCAGCCAGCATGCGTCGGCGTGGAATATTTCGCTCTTTGGCTTTCCGTTCGCGCCATGCAGCGAGTTCCCGCAATGCAGCCAGATGTTTCCCTTTCAGCCTGTTGGAGCCCTTAACACGCCAGAAGATGGTTTGATCATCGGCTTGATAGGTGTCGATGCAGGTCAGGGTGGACTGTTCTTCTTCCAGCCAGGGCAGACGTTTACGTGCAGCTAATCGTTCCTGCAAATGCTGAAAGACGGGCATCAGCCAGATGACGTCATCCGCAGCATATTCAAGCTGTTTACTGGTTAACGGACGAGCTTTCCAGTCGGTGAAGGATTCGCCTTTGGGTAGGTTTTTCTTGGTGATGCGCTGCACCAGATTTCCAAATCCAACTTGCTGGCCATAGCCGAGTAAGGCAGCAGCCACCTGAGTGTCAAACAGGGGCAGCGGCATCACTCCGCCAGATTCCGTGACGATGATTTCAACGTCCTGGCGGGCGGCATGAAAGACCTTCAGGATATCTACGTTGGCCATGATGTCCCAGATGGGTTGCAGATCCGGCAAGGTAACAGGATCAATAATCCAACACTGGCCATTAGCATAAATCTGCAGCAGGGCAAATTCAGGGTAGAAGGTGGATTCACGGTGAAATTCGGTATCCACACAAAGCACACTGGCTTTGAGCATCTCGCTGCAGGCTTGTTTTAACGATTCGGTGTTATCGATATAGATGTGACCATTTGACATGCGCGAACATTAACAGCGCCGCGGTTGAATAGCAGCAGTGGTTTCAAACTCTGCTATGTTTGACCTCTGCGGCAGCCGTTATAGAGTGCCTGCGCACTCCTGTTGGGTGTGCAACTATCCGGGTGCAAACCCCCGATTTGGAGCTCTTCCCGTGTTTAAACTATATCTATTCTCTCTACACAAGCTCCTGACGCATGAATTGCAAGCATTGAAAGGGGAAAACCATGCCTAAAGTCTGGATCGCCGATAAAATGAGCGAACGCGCGATTGAGGTTTTCAAGATGCGTGGTATCGATGTTGATTACAAGCCTGGCCTGTCGGATGAAGACAAGCTAGCCATAGCTGCTGACTATGACGGTATTGCCGTGCGTTCCTCAACCACCCTGAAGGGTGAACTTCTTGATGCCGCAGCTCAGGTGAAAGTGATCGGGCGTGCCGGTATCGGTGTGGACAATATCGATGTGCAGAGTTGTTCAAGACGCGGCGTCGTGGTGATGAATACGCCTTTTGGCAACACCATTACAACTGCCGAGCTGGCTGTAGCTCATGTTGTGGCTGCGGCGCGTATGATTGCGGGGGCCTCAGCATCTACGCGAGCCGGAAAATGGGAAAAATCAAGATTTATGGGCATGGAGCTGACCGGCAAAAAAGCCGGTGTGATCGGTGCGGGCAATATCGGTGCGATTGTTTGTGATCGCCTGAAAGGCCTGCATATGTCTGTCTATGTTTATGATCCGTTCATTTCTGATGAGCGAGCCGCGGCGATGGGTGTGACGAAGATTGAAAGCGTGGCCGAACTTGCAGATACCGTTGATATTTTAACCGTGCATGTGCCCTTGCTTGATGTAACCCGCAATCTGGTCAATGAGGATATCATCAAACGTATGAAGGGCGGTATTATTGTGAACTGCGCCCGCGGTGGTATTGTCGATGAGAAAGCCTTGTATGACGCTTGCAAGTCCGGCCATCTGCGTGCTGCAGCACTGGATGTATTTGAGACTGAACCGGCTAAAGATAATCCGCTGTTTGAACTCGAGAATATAAGCTTCACACCGCATATCGGTGCTTCGACCGATGAGGCGCAGGAAAATGTGGCTGTACAGGTTGCCGAGCAGATGTCCGACTATCTACTCAATGGCATCGTCAGGAATGCCGTCAATGTCCCTTCATTGTCCGAGGAAGAGCAGCGCTTGCTGGCACCCTATACCTTGCTGGCTGAGCGTATGGGCAGCTTTATCGGTCAGACCATGAAACCGGGGTACTCCAGAGTCACAGTGCATTTCGAAGGGCATGCAGCCGCGATCAATCGCAAACCGCTGATTAACGCTATGTTGCAGGGTCTGCTATCGCAGAGCATGGAGGAAGTGAATGCTGTGAACGCCGGCATGCTGGCCAAAGACCGCGGTATAAAGATTGAGGAGTCCGCCAGCGATTCATCAGAAAATTTTTCCACGTTGATTCGCCTTGAAGTCGATGGCGATGAGGGGAACCGCTGCGTTTCGGGCACGTTGTTCGATGAAACGCGACCGCGTTTGGTTAGCTTCGATACCTGCCAGATTGAGATGGCACCTGAAGGTAATCTGATCTTCGTGCAGAACGAAGATAGACCGGGTGTGATTGCGGCGGTGGGTTCCATCCTTGCTCAGTCAAATATCAACATTGGCGATTTCCGTTTGGGACGACGCGAAGATACGAATAATGCTGTGGCCATGATTCAAGTGGATACGCCGCCTTCCAATGAGGTGCTGGAGAAATTGAGCGAACTGCCGAACATGCTGATGGTACGTTACGCGGAGTTGGGGAACTGATGGCAACTCGTCCGATTATTGGTTTAGATGATGCCTTCGGCGCGCGGGCGCGCGGTTTGCGTACCCTGCAGCGTCAGCTGGCTGATTTATTTGAGGCAGCTTCCTATGATGAGGTAATTCCGCCGTTGATGGAACGGCCATCCGCTTTGAACTCGGGCGCAGGTCGTTTTCTTGCCGATCAGACGCTGGTGTTCTCCGATCCTGCCGATGCTGGACTGTTGGCCGTTCGTCCCGATATTACGCCTCAGATCGCCCGCATTGCCGCCAGTCGCTTGCTTTCATCTGCTGAACTGCGCTTGCATTACTCCGGGCCGGTGATGCTGGCCAGACCCGACTCGCGCGGCGGTTCCCGTCAGCCATGGCAGACGGGTATTGAGTGTCTTGGTATTGCCGGTGCTGATGGTGATGCGGAAGTCATCCAACTGGCAGCGAGATCCATGCTGGCAGCAGGTTTTGCCCAACCTGTATTGCAGGTAGGGCATATCGGCCTGCTTATGGCTCTGGTTCAGGGTACGGATCGGACTTTAGATACCTGGACTGAACTTTTATCCCGCCGCTCCCCTGAAGATTTGCGTGCAGCCACATCGGAAGAGTCCATGAGTGATGATGTACGGAATGCACTGATCGCGATGGTTTCGGGCTTGGCAGATCAGGCCTGGATTTCCGCAGCTATGGGTTCATTTGGCGCCCAGTTCGATGCTGCTGCTGGGGAGTTGTTGGCTTTGGTAGAGAAGGTCGAGGCCGATATTGGAGGTGAGGTGCGCATTTACGCAGATGCTGGCGTGATGCCGCGCTTTTTATATCACAGCGGTATCTTATTTGCCGGGTTTGCAGCCGGGGTGCCTCAGGCACTGCTGCATGGCGGCCGCTATGACGCGATGATGGCCGCTCATGGACGCGATATGCCGGCTACTGGCTTTTCCTGTGATCTATGGGCATGGCTGGATGCACTTAAACAGAACTGAACGGATTTCGGCAGTGGGAATACTGATCGCTTTGCATGCTGATCCGATATTTGCTGCATAAAGAGGGATAAACATGGGTAATACAATTGCAATTGGTATCCAGTGGGGCGATGAAGGCAAGGGGAAGATCGTTGATCTTCTGACCCCAAATGCAGATATCGTGGCTCGTTTTCAGGGTGGCCCAAATGCAGGCCATACCCTGGTGATCGGCGACAAGAAGACTGTGTTGCATCTGGTTCCTTCCGGCATTCTGCATGACAATACCCTGTGCCTGATCGGCAATGGCACGGTAGTGGCACCCGAAACCATTGTGGAAGAGATGAACACCCTGATCAAGGCTGCAATTCCTGTTGCTCAGCGCTTGCGTATCTCCGAGCGTTGCCAATTGATTCTTCCCTATCACCGGGCTTTGGATGCGGCGCGCGAGGCTGCCAAGGGCGCTGACAAGATTGGTACAACCGGTCGCGGTATTGGCCCGGCCTATGAAGACAAAACAGCCCGCCGCGGTATTCGGCTCATTGATCTGATCTCCGACGATCTGGATGCAAAGCTGGAAGAGAACCTGGACTGGACGAATTTCCAGTTGACCGAATACTTCAAAACTGAGCCCGTGACGCGCGCTGAAGTTGATAGCGTGATTGAACTGGCCCGGGACCGACTGTTGCCGCTGATGGCGGATGTGTCCCTGATTTTGCAGGAGCGCCACAAGGCCGGTGATTCGATCCTTTTCGAGGGCGCTCAGGGCACGATGCTGGATGTTGATTTCGGCACCTATCC
>CAZDJY010000058.1:0-3821 GCA_964505835.1 uncultured Zetaproteobacteria bacterium
CAAAGGGCAATATCCTCACCTGCCCGTGGCCTGAAGAAGGTATTAGCCTGATGATACAGGCCGCTTCAGTTTGGCATCAGATATGCGATGAATAATATAAAGCCGGCTGGTTCATGTTTACGGAGGTGTGAGATGAAAGATACCCGTGCTAATCGAATTGCCGCCAATTTTTCAGGCAGCTCATGTTTTCGCGTTCGCTCGTTCAATCAGGGTGTTCTGGTGCGCTACCATCAACAGACATGCTATTTTGTGCGTGAGTCCTGTTTCTGGGCGTTTATCTATAAGGCCGCAGGGCTTGATGAATCGGTGATGCATTAGACTCTGATCCGAACACAGGTTCGCGGGCCTGAATAAAGCAGTCAGGGCGGTTGACGGAACTAGTTACATTTTTACAATCACTGCCCATGATTGAAGCTAAGAGTCTGACCCGGTTTTATGGCGATATAGCGGCGGTGAAGGACTTGTCCTTCCATGTGCGCCGCGGTGAAGTGATGGGCCTGCTCGGCCCCAACGGCGCCGGAAAATCCACCACGATGAAGATGTTGACCTGTTTTCTGCCGCCTTCGTCGGGCCGGGCGGCCATTGGCGGCATCGGGCTGGATGATGCACTGGCGGTACGTCGCAAGGTCGGTTATCTGCCGGAAAATGCGCCCTCGTATGCCGATCTCGACGTGCATACGCATCTGTGTTTTGTCGGGCGCATGCATGGGCTGCCGAAAGCTACATTGCATGACCGGATCGTGGAGATGGCCGGCGTGTGCGGCCTGAAGACGGTGCTTCACCGGCGCATTGATGAGTTATCCAAGGGTTATCGTCAGCGCGTGGGATTGGCGGCAAGCATGCTGCACGATCCCGAATGCCTGATTCTCGATGAGCCGACCACCGGACTCGATCCCAATCAGATTGTCGAGATTCGCCATCTGATACGCCGGCTGGCGGAGAAGAAGACGGTGCTGCTGTCCTCGCATGTCCTGCCCGAGGTAGAAGCCGCCTGCGACAGGATGATGATCATCGACGGCGGGGAATTGCGTGCCATCGGCACCTCCCACGAACTGGCCCGCCAGGGGCATGGTGGCGCGATTTTGCACGTGCGCCTCAAGCCTGCGACTGAAGCCGAGGCGGCGCTGCGGCAGGTGCTGGAACAATTTACCGACGCGGATATGGAGCGCCAGGATGAAGACGGCGTCATCGAAGCTGTTTTGCGCCATCCCGATCCGGATGTGGATATGGCCGAAGCGATGTTCAAGGCGGCGGTTGCAGCGAATGCCACGATGCTTGAGCTCAGGCCCGAAACGGCAAGGCTGGAAGATGTGTTCCGGCGCATTACCGGAGGTGACGCATGAGTCGGGCCTTGAGTATCTGCTGGAAGGAATGGCGGGTGATGCTGGATACGCCGCTGGGCTATGTGGTGGCGACTGCGTTCCTGCTGGCCTCGGGCTTTTTCTTCGGCAAGAACCTGTTTCTTGTCGGTCAGGCCGATATGCGCGGCTATTTTTCGGTGCTGCCGCTGTTGCTGTTGTTTTTTATTCCGGCCATGAGTATGCGCATGCTTGCCGATGAGCAGCGCGAAGGCACCTTTGAACTGCTGGCCACGATGCCGGTACGCATGCTCGATATTGTCATTGGCAAGTTCGCGGCCGTGCTGTTGCAGATATTGGCGCTGCTGGCACTGACGCTGGTATATCCGCTCAGTTTGAGCCTGCTCGGGCATGTCGATGGCGGCCAGATTGCTGTGTCCTATCTGGCGACATGTTTGCTCGCAGCCACCTATGTTTCGGTCAGCCTGTACGCGTCTTCGCTGAGCTCGCATGCCATCGTTTCGTATGTACTTGGCTTCGGCATGTTGCTTGGCCTGTTCCTGCTGGCACAGGCCGCAGCGACCCTGCCGCCGGCGATGCAGGACTGGATCGGCATGCTTAGCCCCATGCAGCATTACGCCAATATGCTGCGCGGCGTGATCGGGCTTGAGGATGTCATTTTTCTATTGGCTCTGAGCGCCGGATTTCTGTCGCTGACCTGGTTTCAGCTTGAGCGCAGGAGGTGGCGCTGATGTCCTCTGCACAATCGAACAGCTCTTTCACGGATCAGCGCATTCCGATCAGGCGCAAGGCCTGGAGTGTACTGGCGCTGACTTTACTCTCTGCCATGGTCATTTTTGCTGCCGCACAGGTATCGCATGTGCGTCTCGACTGGACCGAGGACGGTATTTATACGCTGTCTGATTCGACGCGTTCGATCCTGACGCAGCTGGATGAGCCGGTCATGGTGCATGCCTATATCACCGCCGACCTGCCGCAGCCGTACGGTCGTCTGCATCGCTTTATCGAGGATATGCTGATGGCCTACCACGATGCCGGCGATGGCAAGCTCGGCTACGATATCGTTGATCCGGCCAGCGACGCCAATATTGCAGCCTCGCTGAATGCCATGCGCATACCCAAGGTGCGTGTGCAGGTCGTCGAGGATGATCAGGCACAGGTAAAGCAGGGTTATCTGGCCATTGTTATCGAATATCTGGACAACAAGGAAACGATTCCGGTGGTGCAGGGCGAGGAAGGCTTTGAATATCTGCTGACCCGCAAGATTAAGAAGCTGACCGGCAAGGGCCGGGCGAAAATCGGTTTGGTGTCGGCATTTGGGGCGCACGGCAAGAGCCGCCTGAATCGCTTACAACAGGTGGCCGGCGACGATTATGAGTTCGTCGATGCCGGCCCCGATTTACATGCGATTCCCACCGATGTGCAGACGCTGGTGGTTGCCGGCATGAACAACAAGCCATCCGAAGCATTTCGTTATCGACTCGATCAGTTTCGTATGGCCGGGCATGGGCTTCTGGTATTGGCTGGTAATGCCAGTCCGCAACTGTCACGCGGATTTCAGGTGCAGCCTGTGGATGCCTATGCCAATGACTGGCTACTCTCCGATCTGGGGGTGGTGGTTGAACCCGGGCTGGTACTGGATCGGCGCGCTACGCGTGTCGTGGTGAATCAGCAGCAGGGCCAGTTTATGATGCGTTCGGCCGTGGATTACCCATTTGTCATTAACGCTACAGAGCTTGATGCGCAGCATCCGGTCAGCAAGGGAATGGAGTCGGTCACAATTCCGTTTGCATCGCCGCTGAACTGGTCGGATAAGGTGCAGGGCGGCAAGGTTCTGGCGGCATCATCGGCGTATTCCACCGTGCAATCCGGGCCGCCGTTCGATGTTGATCCGATGCAGTCCATGCAATCCCGTTTTTCCGGCGTGCAGTTGCGGCCAAGCCATCTGATGCTGGCCTATCAGGGTGCGGCCGATTCGTCATTTAGCCAGGCACCCGATGGATTGGCAAAAGTGGGTAAGCATGTGGCGCACACGGAACACAGTCGATTGCTGGTCGTCGGAGCGCCCGCCATGCTGGATGACGAATTTATGGATGGCAGCAATGCCGTGTTTGCTCTGAATGCTCTGGACTGGCTGGCTGCCGATGATGCACTGATTGCCCTGCGTTCCCGCGGTGTGACGGATCGGCCGCTGGCCGATATCGACCGGGATGCGCGTGCCGCATGGAAAGGCCTGTGGATGTTCGGCCTGCCCGGCTTGATGGTGCTGGCAGGGTTGGGACGCTGGTGGTGGTTGAGGAAGCGCGCCCGCCGTCTGCAGACTGTTTAATGAAAGGCCTAATAAGTGGGGCAATGACGGGCCCAATGCCGGACCCAATGACGGACATCACGAAGGCGGGTGCATGAAAGGTTTGCTGAAAATATTGGCGCTGCTGGCCTTGATTGCGGCCCTGGCTGTTTGGGCGCTATGGCAGCAATCAAGGCCCGACTCGGCATCACAGG
>CAZDJY010000058.1:3921-5084 GCA_964505835.1 uncultured Zetaproteobacteria bacterium
CACCACCACCTGCGCCGCTTAAACCCGGCCCGGATGCAGATGCCTACAGCCAACGTTAAGGCGGAAACCGGGGCATCGCTGATCCTTTTCGATTGCGACGGTACACTGGTGGATTCACATGCCACGATCATCCATGCCATGCAGCGTGCTTTTACCGGTCAGGGTCTGCGCGCACCTTCGCAAGATGATGTGGCAGCGATTATCGGTCTGTCGCTCGCGGATGCTGTTGCAAGTCTGGCTCCGCCTGAAAACCTCCGGCATGCGATTGTTCAGGATTTTCGCCGCCATTATACTTCTGCAGAGCAGGAGTTAAGCCTGTATCCGGATGTTGTCGAAACACTGAGGGAACTCAGTCAACGTGGTTACTGGCTGGGTATTGTCACGGGTAAATCGCGCAGCGGCTTGATTCGGGCACTCGAGTTTTTCGGGCTTGCCGACTTGTTTTATGTGCTGCGTACCGCCGATTGTTGTCCGTCCAAACCGCATCCTGCCATGGTGCTGGAAAGCATGCAGGAATTGGGAGTGTCGGCCGACCTGACATGGGTGATTGGTGATGCGGTCGTCGACATGCAGATGGCGGTCTCGGCCAGAGTGACGGCTCTGGGAGTGTCGTTCGGGCCTCCCATGCATGCGCCGTTGAAATCGGCCGGAGCTGAGGTCGTGGTGGATCATTTCTCCGCGCTGCTGGCGCATTTTCCGCCCTTGCCAGATGCAGGCGCAATGCCCACGATGTCCGCTCGCATATAGGAGGCTTCCATGGCCGCGAAAGCAATTCGAAAAATTGTCCGTTACAGCCTCATCGTGCTCGGGCTACTGGTGGTCGTGCTACTGGTGGCCCCCTTCTTTATCGATGTGAACGACTACAAGGCGCGCATTGAGCAGGAAGTGGAGGATGCGACGGGGCGTAAGCTGAGTATCGGGGCTGTGCAGGCTTCGCTGTTCCCGTGGGTGGGCGTGCGCCTGGACGATGTGCATCTGGCCAACCGCAGCGGCTTTTCCGAGCATGATTTCCTCAGCGTTGAGCGCCTGCATGTCAAACTGGCGCTGCTGCCACTGCTCAACCGCGAACTTGAAATCAAGCAATTCGAAGTGGCTTCACCAAAGGTTTATCTTGAACGGCATCGTGATGGTCAGAGTAACTGGGGTGATTTTGTTGCTGCACC
>CAZDJY010000058.1:5184-8206 GCA_964505835.1 uncultured Zetaproteobacteria bacterium
ATTTCCGGAATTGAACTGGCGCTCGATGATGTGCAACTGGATCGACCGGTGGCGGTTTCCCTGTCGGCAAAGCTAAGCGGCAACCAGATTGACATGCATGGCCTGGTCGGGCCTTTGGGGGATTTGAGCAAGCTGAATCCTGAAAAGCTGCCGGCCAAGGGCGAAATCAAGGCGGAAAAAGTCAGATTGGCGGATTTTCAGGAATATCTGTCCGGCTGGCCTGAGCAGCTTGGTGAGTTGGCTGCGGCTACTGCCAGCATGAATACGCGTTTCGAGCAGCGCCCGGACGGACTGCGGCTGGTCGAGGGGGAAGCACTGCTTGAAGCTGCGCATCAGCTGGCCCTGAACTGGAAACTGGAGTTGCCGGATAGTAAACGTATGCAGCTGCGACGCAGTAGCGTGACCGTGGATGGTAAAGAGCTCATTGAGGCCAAAGGGACGATTCGCAATCTGACGGATGATCCGCGCTTTCAGTTGCGTATTTCAGGCCCTGCCATGCAACGGACCTGGTTGGCAGGCCTGTTGCCCGAGCTGAATCAGATGTATGCCGCGCATCCTGCACCGTGGAAACAGGTGGCCTTCGGGGCATTGCTGGCCGGGGATGCGAAACATCTGGATATCCGGGACTTGCAGCTAACGCTGGATAACGAACTGGTTCAGGTATCCGGGGCCGTGATTTACAAGCGACCGGACATCCGATTGCGCGTCGCCACGCGCAGCCTTCACCTTGATGCATGGCTGCCCAAGCCGGGTCCGGCGAAGCAATCGCCAGCTTCTGCTGCCTCTCCGGCAGCAACAGCGAATCAACAAAAATCTAAAAAGCCGGTCGAGCCGGATCTGCGTTTTCTCAAGCCCTGGCGAGTGACAGCCAAGGTGCAGGCTGATGCATTATCGGTGCACGGGCTGAATATGAAGAATTTCCAGGTCAATGTGTCCGGCAGCGACGGTCTGTTTAACCTCAATCCGATGCGTTTCAATCTTTCCGGCGGCAGCATCAGTGAAAAGGCCAGCCTGAATGTCGCTGCCTATCCGGCCCGCTGGAAGGAATCTGTGCATGTGGCGGGGGTGAATCTCGGGCCGGTGCTGAAATCACTGCTCGATATGGATATGCTCGAAGGCACGCTGGATATGGATACCAGTTTCAAGGCTCGCGGCCTGAGCGAGGCAGCGGTGAAGACCCTGAACGGGCGAGGCAAGGTGCTGCTGCGCGACGGCAAGGTGCGCGGCTTTGATATCGCCGGCGCGCTGCGGAAGTTCACCAACCCCGGTGCGGCCAGTGGCCCTCAGGAAACCGATTTCGCCCAGCTTTCGGGTAGCTTTAACGTGCGCGACGGGGTGGCCACCAATCAGGATCTGTTCATGGCCTCGCCGCTGCTCAGAGTCACAGGGCAGGGTACGGTGAATCTTGTACAGAAGCTACTTGATTATCATGTGAAGCCGCGTGTCGTCGGAACGCTAACCGGACAGGGCGATACGCTGACCCTGCGCAAGGGACTAACCGTACCATTGCATATCTCCGGGCCGTTCGCTGCGCCAAAGATCAGGCCGGAGGTGAATGCTAAAACCCTGATCGAGAATGCACCGGCGCTATTGAATAAAAAGGGCGGTTTGAAGGGCAAGCTGGGCAAGATTCTCGGTGGGCAGGGCGATCAAGGGCAACAGCAGCAAGGCGGCGGAACGCAGCCGCAAACAGCTCCGGCCTCGCCGGACAAACAGATTCGTGATGCGATCGGTGGTCTGCTGAAAGGACTGTAGAAAGCGACATGCATCCATTCGAGCACCTCAGGCTGCATCCCGAGCGGCCACAGATTCGTCAGATTCGCAGGGCGGCCGATTTCCTGAAGCAGGGGCATTTTGTTGTTGTGCCGACGGAAACGACCTATGTACTGGTTTGTTCGCCGCAGGCGGTCGATGCGCAGGCGGCCATCCGGAAGCTCCGCCAGCTGGACGATCATCATTTGTGGTCGCTGATGTGCACCGATCTTTCGCAAGCCGCGGCTTTTGCACGCATCGATAATCAGGCTCATCGCCTGCTCAGGCGCTGTCTGCCCGGACCTTACACCTTTATTCTTGCTGCCAGCTCCAGCCTGCCCAAACGTATCTTCGGCAAACGCCGCGATGTCGGCATCCGTATGCCCGAGCATCCTGTTTGCCGTGGCTTGATGCATGAGTACCGAGATATATTGCTGGCGGCCACCTTCATTTTTCCGGATGATGAATATCCGGCAAACGACGCCGACGAATTTATTCCACGCATCAAGCATATGTCCTGTGCGGTGATGGATGCGGGTTGGGGTGGCATGGTGCCGACGACGGTAGTGGATCTGTGCGGCGAGGATGCGCAACTTCTGCGCGAGGGAGCGGGCGACTGGCCGGCTTAGAATGAGCGGGTTGCAGACTCGCTTGATGCGTGTTGGCATTGTTTGTGCTGGAATGCGAGCGTGTGCAAAGCTTTAACACCCTGGGGAGAGAAAATGAAAGCATTCTTTGAGAAAGTATTGTGGAATTCCCGCTATATGACCCTGCTGGCGGTCTGGTCCTGCATTGTCGGTATGGCGCTGTTGTTTTTGTCCTCCGCAATGGATATGGGCATGTTGCTCGTCGAGTTTATTCAACACTATTTTATGGGGCATGAGATCGCTGACTTTCATGTGGCAATGGTCAGCCATGTGATTACGGCGGTGGATGATTTTCTGCTGGCGATTGTTCTGCTGATTTTTGCACTGGGTGTGTACGAACTGCATATCGACAAGATCGATTTTGCCCGCGATAACGAATCGGCCGGCAGGCTGCTGCAGATCAGCAGTCTTGATGACCTGAAGGATCGTCTCGGCAAGGTCATCCTGATGATCCTGATCGTTGCCTTCTTCAAGAATGTTCTGCACGTATCCTTCAATGACCCCCTGAATATTCTGTATATGGGCGCTGGTATCTTCCTGGTCTCGCTGGCACTGTATTTCGGACACAAGGCGGGTCAGGATCACTAGCTGCCACTCTCTATGACGCGCCGTAAGTTCTTTCA
>CAZDJY010000059.1:0-8113 GCA_964505835.1 uncultured Zetaproteobacteria bacterium
TCCCATATCATACCGGAGTTCATTTACTCATCTCTGTATGATGAAAAACATCGTTTTCACGAAATTTCTGATGATGTAATGAAAAAGAACAATATGCATCAAAAAGGTATAAGGGAGGCACTACTCTGTTTTGAATGCGAACAACATCTTTCAAAATATGAAAGATACGCCAGCCTAGTCCTCAATGGTGGTTATAGCCTAACTGTACGCAATGAAGGAAGAATGGTTCACCTAGGTAACATTGAATATTTAAAATTTAAACTATTCGCACTATCTATACTTTGGCGAGCCGGTGTCTCCAACTTAGACGTTTTTGGCCAAGTAAAATTAGGGCCACACGAAGAAAAACTCCGGATAATGATATTAAATGACGAGCCTGGTACTGAACATCAATACCCTTTTATTTTGTCACCGATTATCCATGAAAATGAGGTACAAGAGGCTCTTATAGTTGCACCAACATGGACACGATTGGAAAAGCATTATGCATACCGTTTTGTTTTTGGTGGTATCGCGTGGGTTTTTTTAGTTAGTGGTCATAAAGCGCCAAATTTTGTTATCAATGCGTCGATAAATAGAAAGGGTGAGCTTACAATGCTTCCATGGGAGCTTTCAAATATGAAGTTTATTACGGACATGGCGCAAGAATTGGCACATCAGGGTAAACTATGAAATCGCTAACAAGGCCAATTCACACGGATTCGCTCAGTCACTGCGCCTCTTCGCTCTCCGGTGATTGGCGATGTTATGAATAAAAAGAGGAATGATGCTATTCCCTCTAGTCGGTCAATTGCGCCTGAATTTGCGCGAAGTCAAATCGAAATCTTGACGTATTACGTATTACGTAATATATTTTTCCCGTGATCAAGTCATTCAGATGCAAAAAGACTGAAATGCTGTTTGCAGATATGGATGCCCCCAGGTTTCGGGCGTTTGAGCGGCAGGCAAGGCGCAGATTATTGTATCTGAATCAGGCTGTGTCGCTCGAAGACCTGCGCGTGCCGCCATCGAATCATCTGGAAGCGCTAAAGGGAAGCCGTAAAGGTCAGTACAGTATTCGCGTCAACAAACAGTGGCGCATCTGCTTTAAGTGGCAGCGTGGTCATGCGTTTGATGTTGAAATTACCGATTATCATTAGGAGGTATTGCTATGTCTAAAAAATTACTCACACCGATTCCTCCGGGTGAAATCCTGTATGAGGATTTCATGAAGCCACTGGGCATCAGCATGAATCAGTTGGCCCGCGATCTGGACGTGCCGCCGAATCGCATCAGCGCGGTGGTTAACGGCAAACGCGCCATTACCGCCGATACCGCACTTCGTCTGGCCAAGTTTTTCGGCACATCGCCGGATGTGTGGATAGGGTTGCAGAAGGATTATGAACTTCGGGTGGCGAAACAGACGACCTGGCCGGAAGTGGCTGATCGGGTGCGCACACTGAAAGCGGCATAGGAGCTCTCATGGTCAAACACATTGTCATGTGGAAATTGAAGGACAAAGCGGAAGCCCCTGCGCTTAAATCACGGCTGGAAGCGCTGAACGGCAGAATTCCGGGGCTGTTGAAGCTTGAAGTGGGCATAGATTTTCTTGCCTCGGATCAATCCGCCGATTTGGTGCTGATCAGCGAACACGAGAGTCGTCAGGCGCTGATCGATTATCAGGCGCACCCCGAGCATCAGGCGGTGGCACCGTTGATCAAGGCTGCTGCTTTGTCGCGCAGCGTGGTGGATTTCGAAGTCGAATAATACAGAATAGTACAACATCCTTTCTCCGTGCCGTGAAGCGGCTATAGTGTGGCGATACGGAGGTGCACATGTTTCACGGTACAATGACTGCGCTGGTGACCCCTTTTGCAAACGGGCGGATTGATGAGTCATCCTTTCGGGCGCATCTGGACAGGCAGATTGAAGCAGGTGTCGAGGCTCTGATCCCGGCCGGCACGACGGGCGAAGCGGCCACGCTTTCGTTCAACGAACACAAGCATCTGATTGAAATCGCCGTGCAGCACGTGCATGGGCGTGTGCCGGTGATCGCCGGGACCGGCAGCAATAACACCGCCGAATCGATTGAATTGACCCAGGCAGCGAAGGATCTGGGCGCCGATGCGGCGTTGCTGATTTCCCCTTATTACAACAAGCCAACCCAGGAAGGCATTTATCAGCATTACAAGGCTGTGGCTGAGGCGGTGCATCTGCCACAGTTGATTTACAATGTGCCCGGGCGAACGAACTCAAATATTCTGCCTGAGACAGTGTCGCGCCTGTCGAAGCTGAGCAATATTGTCGGCATCAAGGATGCGACGGCCGATATGGAGCAACTTGTTCATACCCTGGATGCCTGTGACGGTCGTATCGAATTCTATTCCGGTGATGATGCGACGGTATTGCCGTTTATGGCTTTGGGCGGAAAAGGCGTGATTTCCGTGGTCTCCAATGTGGCGCCTAAAACGATGCGCGCCCTGACCGATGCGATGGCAGGCGGCGATCTGGCAACGGCAAGAGCTTTGCAGTTCTCGCTGCGGCAGTTGAACAGGATGATGTTTGTTCAATCCAACCCGATTCCTGTGAAGGCAGCCTGCCGGATGCTGGGCTGGATGGGTGGAGAGATACGCTTGCCACTGACGCCTTTGGACAGTGATGCACTGGAAGGCTTGCGAGCCGCCATACAAACTTTTAATTCCGGCATTGAGGCGCTGGAGCTTGGCGAAAGCTGATTCAGCTTCTTTTTCCAGCCGGCTGAGGTTTATCTTCAGGCAGCTGGTGCATTCATTTGCCTATTTTGCTGCCACGCTGGCTGCGGTGGCTGTTTTTGTTCTGGTTCTGATGCTGGCCGAGTCGGCGGTCTACGCCTTGACCGGACACCCTGTCTCAGCCTGGTCGATGCTGATTGCAGCGGTGGCCGCGGCGTTCGGCTACGCACCGCTGGTGCAGGCTATGCAGAAAGGTTTGGATCGACTGTTTTTCAGGGAGCAACTCGATATGGCGGCCGCCATCAAACAGCTGGGGGCCGGCGATCTGGCCCAGTTGCCGGCGCAGGATATTGAATCCGCGCTGCTGGAGCGGATATGCAAAGTGAGCCATCGCAGCTTTGCTGCACTTGATGAACGAAGCCTTGTCGATGGCACATGGCATATGTTTCCGGCCGATGCGCCGGCCATCCCGGAAGACTGGGATGGTGACATCAGTCCTTATGAATTATACCTTAAATTACCGCGCGGCGGAGGTGATGCCTACCTGTGGCTGGGGCCGCGCACCGACCATTGGCCGTTGGATGCCGAGGGGCGTGCAGGGCTGGAAAGTGTAGCCCGCTTTGCCGCCATGAGTCTGGAGCATGCTCGTTTGACGCATCAGCAGTCGGAAGCGGCCCGGCTGGATTCTCTGTCGCGAGTGACCAAACAATTACACTCCCACGATCTGAAAAACCGCCTGCATGATCTCTCTTTTCTGGCCCATCATCTGGGCTCCGGCAAGCTCGATGAGGAGGATGTCAAACGCATGGTCAGCGCGATCAGCAAGGTGACGGGGCGCATGCAGACCCTGATGCAGCGCATGACCGATCCGCGTGCGCCGGTGAATCCATCGATCGCGCCATTGGATATGGTGGCTCTGCTGCATGCCAGTATTCGCGATCGTCTGTGGCCCGAAGGGGTTCAAGTGGAGCGTCAGATTCCGCCATTGCCGCCGGTGGCCGGAGATGCAGACCTGTTGCGCGGCGTGCTTGAAAATCTGTATGACAATGCGGTGCAGGCGATGCAGGGTCAGGGCGAGCTGAAGGTGATGGCGCAGTTGAGTGAGCATGGTGGCAAACCATGCGCGGAGATATGTGTGCAGGATGACGGCAGCGGTATACCTGAAGACTTTCAGCGCATGCGCTTGTTTCGCCTGTTCGGAACGAGCAAGGCAAACGGTCTCGGTGTCGGTCTGTATCTGAGCCGCCGTATTGTGCTGGCGCATGGCGGAACGATTACGGCTGAAAGCGCCGGAGCGGGTAAAGGTTCCACCTTCAAGCTGGTGCTGCCATTATGGCAGGATGAGGCTGAATCTGAAAAGAAGAGCGAATCTGAGCATCCGCTGAATAAGGAGGCTACGGCATGAAGCGCAGTGTGCTGGTGGTTGATGATAACGATATCAATCGCCTGAACCTGAAATTATTGCTGAAAGACGATTATCAGGTCCTTGAAGCGGGCGACCTGGATGCTGCTGATGCCAAGTTGTCCGGCAACCGTGTTGACCTGGTGGTACTGGATTTGGCTCTGCCTCCGGAGCCGGACAATCCCGAAATCGGCATGGGCTATCTAAAAAAACTGGGCAAGGAGAGTCCGGATACGCCTGTCGTGGTCATCACCGGCCACGATCAGCGCAGTCTTGCCACCAAAGCGCGCAAACTTGGCGCACTCGACTTCTTCGGTAAGCCGTTTGACCCGGATGAGGTCAAGGGCACGATCGACCGGACCATGGAGGCACGCGGCAACGCCTTGCATGAACAGGAAATGCGCCGTGCACTGGAAAGCCGGGTTAACCTGGAACTGCTGGGCGAATCCGAGGCGATGCAACAGCTGAAGCAGCTTATCGAGCAGGTTGCGCCAGCGCCTTCGACGGTACTGATTCGCGGCGAAACGGGCACGGGCAAGGAGCTGGTCGCCAGACGTTTGCATGCTGCAGGACCGCGGGCCGAGCAGCCGTTTATTGCCATCAATTGTGCCGCCATGAGTGCGGACATGCTCGAATCGGAATTGTTCGGTTATGAGAAAGGCGCTTTTGCAGGTGCCGGAAAAAGAAAACTCGGCTGGTTTGAACGGGCTAGCGGCGGCACGCTGTTTCTCGACGAGGTGGCAGGTCTGCCGATGCCGGTGCAGGCCAAGCTGCTCAGAGTGCTCGAATCCGGAGAGTTTTCGCGTCTGGGCGGTGAAGCCATTCTGCGCTCGGACGTGCGCCTGCTGTGTTCGACGCGCGAGGACCTGGAGCACAAGGTGGCGGCCGGTGAATTTCGTGATGATCTGTATTATCGCATCCATGTTGTGGAGGTGGTCGTGCCGCCTTTGCGAGAACACAGTGAGGATCTCGAAGCTCTGGCGCAGGCGATCCTGCTGCGTAAAGCGGCCATGTGCGGCAAGAAGATCACGTCCATTGCACAGAACGTGCTCGATCAGATGGCCCGTTACAGCTGGCCGGGCAATGTACGGGAGTTGGAGAATGTGCTTGAGCGGGCAGTGGTATTGAGCGATGGTGAGGTGCTTGATACGTTGCCATCATTGGCAGGCCCGCAACCGGTCAATGAGGATGATGATCCGTTGCAGCGCTGGCTGCAGTCTCTGCCTGATGACGGAATCAAGGCGGAAAAGATTGTCTCCACATTTGAGCAGCGTTTAATTGAGACGGCATTGCAGCGCAATCAGCATGTCAAGGCACGGGCAGGCCGCTGGCTCGGTTTCGGCGATCGGGCCAAAGATAAAATGCGCTACCTGTGCGATAAATACGACATTGAAACACAGGAGAATGGATGAGGATTTCCCCCCTGAGGCTGGCATATATGGCAGTGCTTTTTGTCGGCATCGTGCTGGCTTGGCTGCCGGGGGCAATGGCTGCGGGGAATCAGCAGGAATATGTATACTATCGGGATGTGAAGGTCCCGCCCTTTCAGAAGCTGCATGAGTTTTTCGATATGCCGGATCGGCCGGGTCATTATGAAGTGACCATGGTATCGGATTCAATCGGGCCGCTGACCTTTCATGTGATTCGGGTACATGACGAGAAGGAACGCTCAGTGGTACAGCGCCGCAGTTACAAAGTCGGCAATCACGAATTTCATGCCGCCTTTGAGAATATGGCCGGCACCGATGATTTGATAGTCGAGGTGGCCAATTCGAATCCCGCTGCGGTAGCCAAGGTGTCGGTCTTTGTGGTTGAGCTCAGCCAATGAATATCTTTAAAGGTTTATCCGCTCCGATTGATCCGGGCCATGCCAGCATCGAGCATTTCCGCAGTCGCTTCTCCTTTACCCTGATTATGGCTGGAAGTCTGTTTCTGTTGATTTTTGCGGCGCTGGATTGGTCTGCCGGACTTAAGGTCGTTGCCGTTGCAGATCTGTTTTTGACCGTGGCGCTGGTGTCGGCTGCGTTGTATATGCGCCGGACTGAAGATGTGCCGATGGGCATCCGGGCCTGTATCGCTTCCTTGTTTGTCTGGTTCCTCGTGACCTTGCCGCACAGTATTCTTATCAACCTGTGGATGCCGATCTTCCCTCTGGCCGCTTTTTTCGGCCTGGGCCGTTTAGAAGGTATGCGCTGGTCGCTAAGCTTTTTGCTGGCCATGGCATTGGAGATGCTGGGCTGTCGCTATTTTGGAATCGAGATTGCCTCGGATATGTTTCTCTTCTCGACCATTGCCAGCCTGGCTCTGGTTATCCTGACGGTCATATTTTATCAGCGGTTGCTGGAGGTTTTTGAACAGGCGATTCGTACGCAGTCCGAGCAATTGCAGCAGGCGCAGAAAATGGAAAGCATCGGCCTGTTGGCCAGCGGTGTGGCGCATGATTTCAATAATCTTCTTGTCGGCGTGATGGGCAATGCGGAACTGGCGCTGATGTCGGTGGCCAAGGATGACCCATTGAAGGAGCATCTGGATGCGATGATGGCTTCAGCCCAGCGCGGCAGCAAACTGGTTAGTCAGTTGCTTGCCTTTGCCGGGAAGGGAGCCTGGAAGCAGGAACAGGTCAATATCAATGAATTGATCGAAGAGACCCGGCAGTTGATGGCTGTGGCTGCTGGCCAAAAGGCGGAGCTGAGCTTCAAGCTGGCTGTCGATCTGCCCAATGTCGATGTGGATACCACGCAGATTCAACAGATGCTCGTTAACCTGCTGGTGAATGCCATCGATGCGGCTAGCCCCGAGCGGCATTGCCTGATTACATTCCGTTCAGGCGTCAAACACTGTTCGTCGGCGTATTTTATCTCTTGCCCGATCAATTTCACCCGCCGGGGTGCAGGCAAGTATGTCTTTGTGGAGGTCGAGGATAACGGCCTGGGCATGGATGCCGCGATTCAGTCCCGTGTTTTCGAGCCCTTCTTCACCACCAAGGAAGCTGGCTCGGGCCTTGGGCTTGCAGCTACGGCTGGAACCTTGCGCAGCCTGGGTGGTGCTCTCAATTTGAAAAGCGAGCGTGGCCGGGGCTCCTGTTTCACCATTTGGCTGCCTGCTGCCGAGGTCCGTGCCAATGTCCGGCCTGCCGTAGCACAGGCAGGGAAGCCTGCTGCGTATAAGTTTTCCGGCACTGTTTTGCTGGCCGATGATGAGATGATGGTGCGCAGGGTCGGGGCGGCATTGCTCGAGCGCTCCGGACTAAAAGTCTTGCAGGCCGAGAATGGCAGGCAGGCAATGGATATCTTTTCACAGCATGATGGCGCTATCGATTTGCTCATTCTCGATTATGCCATGCCGGAGATGACGGGTGTCGAGGTGTTTGAGGCAGTGCGCCAAAAGGCGCCGGGCATCCCGGTGATCGTCAGCAGCGGTTATGCCGATCTGGAAGCAATCAACCGCGTGCAGCAGCAGGGCGCGGGCTTTGTGCAAAAGCCCTTCCGGGTCGCCGAGTTGCTGGGGGCGGTCCAGTCATCTCTAAGGAAGGTCTGAAAAAGTCAGAGCATCCCTAAAACTTTAGGGGCTGATAACAGGCCCTGGTTCCCGATTTGGCCGGTTTTATCAGTAAACTCTGCAAGCGCAAAAACCTGCTGGCTGAAGTGGTACGCCGGCTCTGATCAGCAAGGACTTGGAATCCGTCAGCCAAGACCCCATATACAGGTAGATGATGAGGTCGATATGCCATGCATGGACGTGGCATACAGATCCACCAAGGAGAACCTGATATGGATATGAATCGCATGACTCAGAAGGTGCGCGAGGCGCTGGCATCAAGCCAGACGCTGGCAGCACGACTTAGCCATCAAGAGGTGGATGGGGAACATCTGCTGGCTGAATTGTTGGCCCAGTCGGATGGTTTGGCGCCGAGATTTCTGGAGCAGAGCGGTGTCGCGGTCGATGCGGTCATGGCGAGGGTTCAGGATGCCCTTGGCAAGCGGCCAAAGGTAAGCGGCGGCTCCAGCGAGGCCGACAAGGT
>CAZDJY010000060.1:0-3097 GCA_964505835.1 uncultured Zetaproteobacteria bacterium
GGGGAAGGGGGGGCTGCAGTCTTGGCCTGGGGCGCCTGGGGGGTGGCCGCTTGTGGCGCGGCTGGTGCTGCGGGTTTTGAGGTGGGAGCCGGTTTGGCTGCAGGTGTTGGCTGTGCTGGTGGCTGACTTGCTGGGGATTGCGGGGTCGAGGCTTGGGAGGCAGGGGCTTGGGAGGCAGGGGATTGAGGGGCGGGGGATTGAGAGGGGCTCGCACTTTCGCTATCGCTATCGACCAAGGCATCGAAATTACTGAATCGTACGGTGGACTCAAAGTCCTGGGCAACCGGTTCTTCGCTTGGAGGGTTGATGGGGTTGAGAATAACGGTTCGCTCCAGTTCCTCCGGAGACGGTGTATGCGTAAAGCCAAGGGTTTTGCCGAAAATTTCGGCTTCAGCCTGCTTCTTGCGCGCCAGTTCTTCCTCTGTTTCCTTGTCAGCCATATCTGCCTCCCAATGTGACCTAGCATAGCTTAGCTCCGAATGCTGGCAAGTGCGATAGCTTTTTTTCTTTGCAGGGGTATGGTTTGATGATGGCTTATATTTGATTTAGCGGTGGCGGAAGGCAAATTCGATTGCCAGGGAGGATGCCATGCGGTGTCTAAGTAGATGCTTATCATCTCTGTTTTTTATCTTGTGGCTAACGGTTTTTGCCGCTTCTGCCTGGGCTGACTCGTCGATCGGCGTGGCCACTGAGGTGACAGGAACTGTGGAACTCGAACGCTCAGGTGATTCGTTTGCCCTGGTCGAGGGCGTTGATGTGAAGGCTGGAGATATCATCCGTACCGATAGCGATGCGGCGATCCAGATTGATATGGATGATGGTTCGATGTTGTCACTGGGTGAGAACAGTGAAATCACGATTCGCGATTATGCACTACGTGAAGATAAAAGCGTGGTGTCTGCCTCGGTGGTTCTGGCCATCGGCTGGCTGCGGTTTGCTGTCGCGCACCTGCGTTCGGCCGGCCGCTATCAGATTCACATGCCGACTGCAGTGCTGGGAGTCAGGGGTACGGAAGGACTGTTGCGGGTCGAACCTGAAGACGGCCATTTCAGCTCCCACGTTGTGATGGACGAAGGCCGGGTTGAATTGGCCGAGCGAGAAAAGAAAGGAGCTTTGCTGGGCAGCAGATTGACGTTGAATGGCGGTGAGTATGCGGAGCGGAAATTTGCTGGCAGACTCATCAAGCGGCATAAAGCGCCCGCCTGGCTTGTGGCGGCAATTTCTAAACGCTTGCACAAGCGCCTGATTCGCCGGGCCATGCTGCTCAAAAAGCGGGGGATTCTACCCAGAAAACTTCGTCAATCATTGCGCCGTAATGTAATCAAGCGGGCCATTGAGAAAAAGAAGCGGCGAATGCGTACGATGAAGTATTTACAGACACGGCAGAAGTTCAGAAAGAAGCTGGAACAGAGGCGCAGGCTGAAAAAGCACAGGCCGAAGCGCTTTAATCGGCACTGAACCGGATTTGGCCATAGTATGCCCCTGCCATCAGGCCGGTATTGTCGGTATCCGTCATCAGAGCAAGCGCATCAATCTGCTGGATATCCCTGCCGAAGAAATGTTTAAGGTCTTTGCGGACATTGCGCCGGTATTCGCGCCATTCACCGGCATGTTTGGCTCCGGACTCGACTGCCAGCATAGCGGAGTTGGAGGTATACGGATTGTCCCAGGATGATCCAACGGGTTCATGATTGGCCCAGACATAATTGATGGCCTTGGTATTCCAGAAGAACAGACCGCCTGAGACAATCAGATAGATGCGAGCAGCAAAATCGTCGCCCTGCTTTTCGCGTTCCTGATTGTTCTCGAGTGGGGCATCAATCTTCCAACGCCAGTGCATATAAGGGGTCTTGTTTAGGTCGATGTGGATTTTCCGGACAAGGCCAGATGCTGACGCATGACTATCGGCCCGGATGCAAGGAGAAGAATCATCCCGTGTGAGTCTGTATTGCGTTTCACCTTCGAACGACTTTGTATCCCATTCTTTTAAGGAATTCTTCGAAAAATCAATGAGCTCCAGTGCCGCTGCCGGGCTCGGGATCGCCAGAATGATCAGACAGATGAAAAGAAACATGGGTGGGCTTAAACGTGATGTGGGCATGTTTGTGATGTAGGCATGTGTATTTTCTCCTGCTGTGTCCGGTTGCAGTTTGTTCGATGGATATCATCTTCCTGCTACGTCGATCAGGGGAGAGTCTAGCAGGAACGGCAACGCTTCGCCTGATAGGCTTGACGGTCTATGGTTCGTATCATGGAGACGGCGCCAATTCGCTGGTTTTGGCCTGCCATGATGAGTTTTTAACAAAAGAAGGGAGCGATGGGCCGAGACTGTATTGGTGTGTTTGATTCGGGAGTGGGCGGCCTGTCGGTGCTGGCTCATATTTGTGCGCGCCTGCCGCATGAGAATCTCTGTTATTTTGCCGATACTGCGAATATGCCATACGGCAATAAATCAGCTGAACAAGTCCGGGAATTTAGCCTTAACATAGCTGATGTTTTATTGAAAAGACATGCCAAAGCATTGGTCGTGGCCTGTAATACCGCCACGGCTGCTGCCATTCAAATGCTCAGGGATGCAGTAGATGTGCCGGTGATCGGCACGGAGCCTGCCATCAAGCCGGCTGTGCATGGTAGCGCCAAGGGTGTTGTCGGTGTGCTGGCCACGAGTGGTACGATCAGTAGTGAAAAATTCTCCCATTTGATGCGGCGATTTACCGAACACGCTGAACTGGTTGTGCAGCCCTGTCCGGGGCTGGTTGAACTCATCGAGGCAGGGGAAATGGATTCAGTGAAGGTGCGAACCCTATTGAAGAAATACCTGCAGCCGCTTCTGGATAAGGGGACGGACAGCGTGGTTCTCGGCTGCACCCATTACCCGTTTGTGATGACGACGATTCAGGAAATCGTCGGGCCAGATGTTCAGATTATTGATACAGGAGATGCGATTGCACGCGAGCTTGAACGCCAGGTGGGCTTGCGCGGACAATTGTCCGATACCGGTCGTGGCAGCCTGCATTTCATGACCAGTGGTGATGCTCAAGCCGTTCAACCGCTGATGCAGAGGCTATGGGGTGCTCCGGTTGATCTTGAGGAATGC
>CAZDJY010000060.1:3197-8074 GCA_964505835.1 uncultured Zetaproteobacteria bacterium
GAAACCCGGATGCGATCATTGTTCAGACGCTGTTGCATCTCTTCGCACAGCAGGCGGGCGACATTCTCACTTGTCGGATTGATGGTATCAAAAGGGGGCACGTCGTTCAGGTTGTAATGATCCCATTTGTCGAGCGCCGCTTTTACTTCACGTTTCATGATCTTGTAGTCGATGCCCATACCAAGCGCATCGAGGTCGGTACATTCAACCTGCAGCTTAACATGCCAGTTATGACCATGCAGACGGGCGCAATCGCCAGCGTAGCCGCGCAGCTGATGCGCGGCGGAGAAATGGGTCTCGATGGAAAGCTCGTAACGGGCCATGATATCGCCGCCGCCTAGTTGCGGGCGCCGGGCAATAGCATTGCCACAGACACGCGCCGGCCTTCGCCGATCAGGATGTTGTAGGTGCGGGCTGCAGCGCGGGAATCCATGCACTCAAAGCCGATATGATGTGTCGTCATGTAGTCCAGCACGTCAGCAGACGGAAAAGCCGTAACCCGGCCAGTACCGAGGATCAACACTTCCGGCGGTTGCTGCACAAATGGATCAAGATCGACAGACTTTAACTCACGCAGCCGGTCAGGGCCCCAGGGGGCGGTGATTTCACCTTGATGCAAGGACAGACCACTTTCGTAACGCTCTTCGTTCACCTTGATGTAAGCATCGTCGTAGCCGCTAAATAATAGCGTATGGGCCTCGAGAAGCGGACTGACATCACCCTTCATTCAACTTACCTGACAAGCGATGATATGCATCATCAGGGGCGTGCTTCCATCCGCTTGATTTCATCCTCATCAGCCTTGAAACGGCCTGCCAGCGATAGCATCACCGGGCTGGCGATGTAGATGGATGAATAGGTACCGACCAGAATACCCATGATTAATGCAAAAGCGAAATCGTGGATCACCTCGCCGCCCAGGAAGAACAGGGCTGCGACCACGAGCAGGGTTGTTAGCGAAGTCATCAGGGTGCGGGCCAGGGTCTGATTGATGGCCGCATTAACGACGACCACCTCATCCTCCGGCGTTTTACGCTTGCGGTTGGCAGCGAAGTTCTCACGGATGCGGTCGAAGACCACGATCGTGTCGTTGAGGGAGTAACCGATCACGGTCAGCAGTGCTGCGATCACCGGCAGCGTGAATTCCTTGCCGGTCAGCGCGAACAGGCCGAGCACGATCGTGATATCATGCAGCAGTGCCGCATCAGCACCGAGCGCGAAACGGAATTCAAAGCGCACAGTGACGTACAGCAGGATGGCGAACATGGCGATCACCACAGCCATGATACCGGCACGGGTCAGCTCTTCACCGACCTGTGGGCCGACATATTCGACACGTCGCATTTCCACCGCATCGGCGGCGGTAAATTTTTCATTAAGTCCGCCCAGGATTGCGGTGCTGATGGTTGACGATTTCTCGCCTTCCCGATTTTGAACCCGGATCAGGATTTCCTCCGGCGAGCCGAATTCCTGAATAACGGCGTTGCCATAGCCTTTCGGAGAAAGGGCGTCGCGCACATCGGCGATCTTCGGCGCTTGCTGGAATTTCACCTCGACCAGCGTACCGCCGGTGAAGTCGATGCCGAAGTTCAAACCCTTGATGGCCAGCAGCCCGATGGAGGCCAGGATCATCAGAGCGGAGATAGTCAGCGCGATCTTGCGCTTGCCGATGAAATCGATATTGATATCGGGACGAATTAATTGCATGTCAGTATCCTTAAATGCTCAGTTTTTCGATGCGGCCCTGACGCTCTGTGGAAGCGGCGACAATGGCGCGGGTGACGGTGATGGCAGTGAACATGGAAGCCAGAATACCGACGGACAGGGTTACGGCGAATCCCTTCACAGGGCCAGAGCCGAACTGGAACAGAACGATGGCAGCAATCAGCGTGGTGATATTGGCATCGACGATGGTCGAGAAGGCTTTATCGTAACCGCCGTCAATGGCGGCCAGCGGAGTCTTACCAAGATGCAGTTCCTCACGGATACGCTCGAAAATCAGCACATTCGCATCCACGGCCATACCAATGGTCAGCACGATGCCGGCGATGCCAGGCAGGGTCAGTGTGCCGCCGATCATGCTCATGGCCGCTACGATCAGCAGCATGTTGAAGATCAACGCCACGTTGGCGACCAGTCCGAACATCTTGTAATACACACCCATGAAGATCAGTACCAGAATGGCACCGATAATAATCGAGTTCATACCCTGGTCGATTGAGTCCTGCCCCAAACTGGGGCCGATGGAACGTTCTTCAACAACCTTCACAGGCGCGGGCAGGGCACCGGCACGCAGTACAATAGCTAGATCATGCGCCTCGGCCGGCGAGAAGCTGCCGGTGATCTGGGCGCTGCCGCCGGCAATGCGTTCGCGAATCACCGGAGCCGAGTTAACCGTGCCCTCAAGGATGATGGCGAATCGTTCGCCAACATGCGCGGCAGTCAGTTTATCAAAACGACGTGAGCCCTTGCTGTTGAATTTCAGCGTGACTGCGTATTCATTAAAGCGGGAGTCGATCGATACGCGGGCATCGGCGATCTCGGTGCCGGAAAGCTCGGTGCGCTTCTTCAGCAGATATGGCTGGGCGCTTTTCGGATCGCCTTTCACCTTCTGCGGTCCGTACATGATGATGTCGCCCGGTGGAATATTGCCGGCCAGAGCCTTCTGTAGATCACCCTTTTCATCCACCAGCTTGAATTCCAGCTGGGCGGTACGGCCGATCAGCTCCTTGGCGTGAGCCGTGTCTTCATAGCCCGGGATTTGAACCAGAATACGATGTTTGCCCTGCTTGACGATCACCGGCTCCGTCGTACCCAGCGCATCGATACGTCCGCGGATGACTTCGATCGCCTGATCCACAGCGAACTTGCGCGTTTCATCGGCCACATCCGGCTTCAGGTTCAGGGTAATCACATTAGCATCCAGCGGAGCCATGCTGTAATTGGTGAACTCTTCGCGCAGCAGCTTCTCTGCTGCGGCAACATCTTCGGCTTTCTTGATGGTGATCTTCAGACTCAAACCTTCGGCTGCCAGTTTGCGGTAGCGGAGCTTGGCCTTGCGCAGGGTCTGACGGGCCGTATCGATATCTTCTTCGACGCTGCGTGCCACGGCCTTGTCCACATCGACATCCAGCACCAGATGAATGCCGCCCTTCAGATCAAGGCCAAGGCTCATCGGTTGGCTTAATGAGGCCGGCCACCATGATGGTACCGAAGTGGCGTTAGGCAGCGAGGCCATAGCCGAGACCACCAGTACGGTGAGAATCAGCCAGAATTTCCAGCGGGGATAGCTATGCATGAATCAGATCCTTGTGAAAGCGGTATATTGAAATGTGTAGGTTATCTTAGTCGGACAGGCCGACGATGGTGTCGCGCTTGACCTTTACGCGCACGCCGTCGGCAATCTCGACCTTCATGAAGTCTTCCTTGACGTCAGTGACGGTGCCGTAAAAGCCGCCGCCGGTAATGACCTTGTCACCTTTTTTCAGCGCTTCGATGACATTGCGGTGTTCCTTGACACGCTTCTGCTGCGGACGGATGAGCAGGAAGTAGAAGATCACCATAATCAGGATCAGCGGCACGAATGAGGCGAAGCCTCCGCCCTGAGCTGCTGCACCCTCGGCAAAAGCCGGTGTGATCACAGCCATCGATGCGGCTGCGGCGGTAATGGAAACGGAAAGCAATGATTTAGACATGATGTAATAACTCCTGAAATATTCAGCGCGGCGATTATGCATCGTCGCGGTAGCGTTGTAAAAACTGGTCACGGAATTCGGGCCACTCTCCCTGTTCAAGTGCGGCACGGGCCCGTTGCATGAGAGCGCAATAGTAATGAAGATTGTGCAAAGTATTCAACCTCGAACTTAAAATCTCTTTGGCCATGTATAGATGTCGCAGATAAGCACGCGAAAAATGGCTGCAGGTATAGCATGTGCAGTCGTCCATGATCGGGCGCTCGTCCTCGGCGTGGCAAAGATTCTTGATATTCAGCTTGCCCTGGTCGGTGAATACAGTGCCGTTTCGGGCATTCCGGGTCGGCATGACGCAATCGAACATATCGATGCCCCGATCAATGCCCTCGATCAGATCGTCCGGCGTTCCGACCCCCATGACATAGTGCGGTTTGTCTGTTGGAAGATGCGGGGCCAATGTATCGAGCATGGCCAGCATTTCTTCCTTAGGCTCACCGACCGACAAGCCGCCGATGGCGATACCTTCGAAATCAATATCAGTCAGCGCTGCCAGACTCTGCAGACGCAATTCGGGGTACATGCCGCCCTGCACGATGCCGAAGAGCGCCTGCCGGTCATTCACCGGCAAATGCTCGCGGCACTCGGCTGCCCAGCGCATTGACATCTGCATTGAATCGTTAGCCTCATCAAACGTGGCGGGGTAGGGCGTACATTCGTCGAATGCCATGACGATGTCCGACCCTAGTTGTCGCTGGATATGCATGCTTTCCTTCGGCCCGAGAAAAACCTCTGCACCATCGATATGTGAGCGAAAGCGCACGCCATGCTCCTCGATCTTGCGCAGATCACCGAGCGACCAGACCTGAAAGCCACCCGAATCGGTCAGGATGGGGCGCTCCCATGCCATGAACTTGTTTAGTCCGCCCATGCGCTCGATCAGGTCCGCACCGGGGCGCAGCATGAGGTGATAGGTGTTGCCGAGGATGATACTGGCCTTGATGTCGTCGGTCAGATCGGCCGGTGTCAGGCTCTTGACCGTGGCCTGCGTTCCGACCGGCATAAACACGGGCGTTTCGACGATGCCGTGCACAAGCTCAAGCCGACCCCGCCGGGCAAAACCGGAGGCATCGCGATGCAGGACTTCAAAGCGGGCGGCAGACATGGCGGCGCAGCCTGCCGAGGTTG
>CAZDJY010000061.1:0-7927 GCA_964505835.1 uncultured Zetaproteobacteria bacterium
TTCTTCACTCACAGAACCGGAGAAGAGCCAGCACGGTTTTGCCTTTGCTCACAAAATCAGGCACTTACGTGCATGATTTTGGCAGGCCGTCCATGGCCTGCCCGGATACTCTGAATTTTTCATAGCATCCTTAAGCCATAGTTGATACTGGTTCGCCAAGCTGCTGATATCGGGGCGCTGTTAAATAATCTTTACATATGTCTGTTATTCTGAATAATGCACCGCCCCATGCAGGATATAGGCACAAAAATAAAGGCTCTCCGCGAGCAACAGACGCTTTCACAGCGTGCGCTGGCTGATGCAGCAGGCATTAGTCCTGCTGCTTTGTCACAGCTGGAGTCAGGCCACAGCTCGCCTTCTGTAGCGACGCTGGAGAAGCTGGCCGATGGACTTGGCGTGGCTATCGCCGCTTTTTTCCTTGAATCCGGTGATGAGGCCGATATCGAAATTTTTGACCTCAACGATCGCCCTTCCGTTCCTTTGGGCCGCGGTGGGCGCTTTGTTCCGCTGACCGCTTTGCATCAACCCACGGGCTTCGAGCCGATGTTGGTACAGTTGGAACCGGAGGGCTGCTTCGAGGAAAATCAGTACGGCATCAAAAGCCCCCATGCCTTCGTCTGGATGCGCAAAGGCCATGCCGTGCTTGAATATGATGAACGCACTTATACCCTCCATGAAATGCAGTCTATTTATTACGATGCCCGCAAACCACACAACTGGCGCAATGCTTCCGATGCACGGTGCGAATTACTGATGGTGCGCTCACGATGATGGCCGCATCCCTGCAATTGGCATTGGCCGCCTGCGGCACTGCTTTACTGGCCGCCCTGATGCCGTTATTTCTACGCCATCAGCCTGCCCTGAGAACGGCTCTCAGCACATTACTGGCGATTTCCGGTCTACTGGCTATAGCTGCCGGGACGATCGGGCTTCTTCAAGGCGGTGGAAATACCACCTTACCACTGGGCCTTCCCTGGCTACCCCTGCATGTCGGTGTGGATGCATTGGGCGCATTCTTTCTGCTGGTCATCGGAGCGTTATTGTTTCCGGTAGCTATTTACACGCAGGGTTACCTGAGTCACGAGAAAAACATCACGCCATTGGTTGTCTTCATGCCGTTGTTTGTCCTCGGAATGCTCGGCGTTGTAATGTCCGGCGATGCTCTGGCATTTATGATTTTCTGGGAACTGATGAGCGTATCTTCTTATTTCCTTGTCACTTTTAACCACGAACAACTGGAAAACCGCAAGGCCGGATTCATATACCTGCTCATGGCTCATCTCGCCGGGCTATTGATTCTCGGCGGCTTTGCCACCCTCTATGCCGCTGCAGGCTCGTTTGAATTCTCTGTGATGCGGGACGCTGCCATTTCACCCTTCTGGGCTTCCATGGCCTTTTTGCTGGCTGGCTTCGGCTTTGGAACCAAGGCCGGCGTCATCCCCATGCATGGCTGGTTGCCGGATGCACACCCCGTTGCTCCAAGCAATGTCTCGGCACTGATGAGCGGTATCATGCTCAAGGTCGCCATCTTCGGATTCCTGCGATTGGTATGGGATCTTATGGGGCCGGGCGACTTTCAATGGTGGTGGGGAGCGCTTGTACTGGCTGCCGGATCATCCTCGGCCGTGGGTGGCGTTATGCTGGCATTGCAGCAACACGATTTGAAACGATTGTTGGCTTATCATTCGGTAGAAAACATCGGCATCATTCTGATTGGCCTCGGCCTCTCGATGTTGCTGGCTCACTTCGGTCATCCGATGCTTGCGGCCTTGGGCTTAATCGCCGGGCTATACCACACCATTAACCATGCCCTGTTTAAAGGCCTTCTATTCATGGGGGCCGGCGCCGTACTGCACAGCACCGGGACACGTGATATGGAACAGATGGGCGGCCTGATTCACCGTATGCCATGGACAGCCGCATTATTTCTTGTGGCCTGCATCTCCATTTCGGCCCTGCCGCCATTCAACGGTTTTGTTTCTGAATGGTTAACGTTCCAGACTGCCTTAATGGCGCCACAGCTTGGCGGTGCATTGCTCACGGCGATTGTACCTTTTTCCGCTGCCATGCTGGCTCTGGCCGGGGCACTGGCTGCCACCTGTTTCGTCAAGGTGTTTGGCGTGGTTTTTCTGGGCCATGCACGCAGTGAGATAGCCGCCGAAGCACGCGAAGTGGACGGCTGGATGAAGCTGGGCATGGCCATTCCGGCCCTTTTCTGCCTTTTGCTCGGCCTCTTGCCCGTATTGTTTATTCCGTTGATGGATGCTGTTCCCCAAGCCCTGCTGCATGCTTCTCTGGCTGATTCAGTGCATGCCCACGGCTGGCTTTGGTTGACACCCGTCGACTCCGAACGTGCATCTTATTCTGCGCCACTGGCTCTGCTTGGTATGCTTGCACTTGGCGGCCTCGCCTACTGGTGGCTGCATCCCAAAGGTTCTTCGATTCGCCGTACCGTGATGTGGAGCTGCGGCAATCCGCATACGCATGCACGCATGCAATATAATGCCACCAGCTTCTCGCAACCGTTGCGCCGTATCTTCCGGGGCATCCTTCAGCCTGAGGAACATGCACATACCGAGCGTCATGCGCATAAGCTGTTAACCACCAAGGTCAACTATGCCGTGCACGTCGGTGATCTGGCAGTGAAGCATCTTTACAAGCCTTTGGGTGATCTGACTCTTAAGCTTGCCAAAGGCATGCACCATGAGCACCAACGCGGTATCCATGCTTATCTGGCTTACACCTTTGCCACCATACTGTTTCTCTTGGCGGTGTTCGCATGAACTCCGCCCTGATCCAGATTCTACAGGCTGTTTTGCTTCTGCTGTTTGCGCCGCTGGCCGCTGGCTTTGTCTCAACATGCAAGGCTCGCCTGCAGAATCGCAAGGGCGCCGGCATCATGCAGCCATGGCGGGATCTGCGTAAACTCTTTGCCAAAGAGGTCGTCATGGCTGAACACGCTTCGTGGATTTTCCGCGTTGCGCCCTACATCGTATTCACGGCCACGGTCATGGCTGCGAGTTGTGTGCCGGCTCTATTGGTGGACACCCCGCTATCGCTCACGGCCGATGTCATCGCGCTGGTCGGCCTTTTGGCCCTGGCGCGATTTTTCCTGTCACTTGCCGGCATGGATATTGGTACGGCCTTCGGCGGCATGGGCGCGAGCCGGGAAATGACGTTCTCCGCACTCGCGGAACCCGCCATGCTGATGAGTGTGTTTGTGCTTTCCATCGGAGCCCACAGCACCAACCTGACCACCATGATCACCCACACACTGAATACACCCATGGTCATGCAACCATCGCTGGCCTTTGCGCTGGCCGCTCTGATCATGATTGCTGTCGCCGAAAATGGTCGTATCCCGATTGATAACCCGACAACCCATCTCGAATTGACCATGATTCATGAAGCCATGCTGCTTGAATATTCCGGGCGTCACCTGGCTTTGATGGAATGGGCTTCCATGGTCAAGCTGGTTCTCTTTGCAACCCTGCTGGTGGATTTATTTGTGCCGTGGGGGATTGCAGCCAACGCCGATCCCACCGGACTGCTCATGGCCTTTGCTTTCTGGATACTGAAGCTCGGCGTGCTATTCGTTCTTTTGGCTCTGGCAGAAACCGGGCTGGCCAAGCTGCGTCTGTTTGAAGTGCCGGAATTCCTCAATGCCGCATTTCTACTGGCCTTCCTTGGGCTCATTACCCATTACATGCTGGAGGTGGGCGCATGAGCGCAGCCATTTCCCAACAGCTCATCGATGGCCTGGCAGCATTAATGTTGCTGATTTCCTTTGCTCTCCTGGCCCAACATCGCATGCTATCGGTACTGCACTGGTTTGCGGCGCAGGGGGTCCTGTTGGCCGTCACGGCCGCTATCGTCGCTTATTCAAGCGGCAATGAAGAACTCTATCTTTCTGCGGGCATGACGTTTTTGCTCAAGGGCATCCTGTTGCCCTGGCTCTTGTGGCGGGTGATTCGTCAGCTGCATGTTCACCGCGAGATTGAACCGCTGATGAACAGCTCGCTTACCATGTTGATTGCGCTGGCCGTGACCCTGTTTTCCTTCCATATTATTCAGCCGATTGAGAAGATTTCGCAGTTGATGACCCGCGACTCCATGGCCATTGCGACAGCCTGTGTGTTGCTCGGCATGCTGATGATGATCACGCGCAAGAAAGCGATCACGCAGGTGGTTGGATTTCTTGCAGTTGAGAACTCATTGTTTTTTGCAGCGATCGGTTCAACCAACGGCATGCCGCTGGTGGTGGAAATCGGTATTGCCTTTGACGTACTGATTGCAGCATTGATCTTCGGTCTGTTCTTCTTCCAGATCCGCAACACCTTTGACTCCCTTGAGGTGGATATCATGCAATCCCATCTCATCCACAAGGATGACGACGAATGAATTTGTTTATCGCCACCCTGCTATCGCCACTGCTCGGCGGGCTGTTGCTGGGCGTCATCAACCAGCCCCGTCTGGCCGCATGGCTCAATGTGGCAACCGGCGCAACCACATTTGTGTTCAGTATCCTGCTCGCCATTCAGGTACTGGACGTTCAGTCGTTCGACGCCATGGGCGGCTGGTTTCATCTGGATGCCTACAACGTGTTTCTTGTTGCGCTCACGGCCTTTGTCGGCATGACAACCACGATCTTCTCCGGCCCGTATATGCGTCATGAACTTGAAATCGGCCGCGTCAATGAGCGCCGCCTGCGTCTCTATCACAGCATGTTCCAGCTCTTTCAGTTCGGCATGTTGCTCGGTTTCACAACCAACAACATCGGCGTATTATGGGTATCACTGGAGCTGGCGACACTGGCCACGGTGCTGCTGGTTTCACTCTACCGAACGCCGGCATCGATTGCGGCAGCATGGAAATATTTCATTCTCTGCGGCATGGGTATTGCGCTGGCCCTGTTCGGCACGGTACTCGTGTTTTTCACCTCATCCGGCGTACTCGGCCACAGTAATGATGCGCTGACCTGGACCATGCTTTTAGCTCATGCAACCGAGCTTGATCCGGCTGTCATGACCATCGCCTTCTGTTTTCTGATGGTCGGCTACGGTACAAAAGTCGGATTAGCCCCGATGCATGCCTGGCTGCCCGATGCGCACGGGGAAGGCCCAACTCCGGTCTCAGCGGTGTTGTCGGGTCTGCTGCTTAACCTTGCCCTGTATGCACTTGTACGTTGCAAGATGTTGGTCGACGGCTCCACAGATTCAGATATGGCCGGACATATCATGATGGGCTTTGGCTTATTATCGCTGGCTGTGTCGGCGCTATCACTGCACAAGCAGCGCGATATCAAACGCATGTTCTCCTTTTCATCCATTGAGCACATGGGGCTGATGACCTTTGCCTTCGGTATCGGCACCACTCTGGCCAGCTTTGCTGCGCTGTTACACATGACGGTCCATTCGCTGGTTAAATCCGGCATCTTCTTCACCGTCGGTCATGCTGCACAAGCTATGGGCACCCAAAAAATGGCTGAAATTCGTGGCCTGATTCGGCATCACCCTGGCATTGGCTGGGGCTTGTTAATCGGCGTAGCTGCTATTGCAGGCTTCCCGCCATTTGGTGTTTTTATCAGTGAGTTTCTTGTCTTCGTAGCTGCCTTGCACAGCTATCCCTGGACAGTGGGTCCTTTATTGCTCGGGCTCCTGGTCGCCATGGCAGGCTTGTTCCGTTTCGTGCAGCCCATGGTGTTTGGTGAAGTTGCCGAGCATGCCAAACCCGTCCATGCCAATATGCTGCCCGTTTATGTTCACCTGACGCTGGCCCTGATTTTGGGCCTCTCCATTCCGGGCTTCCTGGCCGATTGGTATAATCAGGCTGCTATACTGATCACGGCCCACACCACACAACCGATCATAGCCATGCTGGGTAGTAGCTCATGAAGCATCTGGCCAACACCTGGTTTGCCGAGCGCCTTGGAGATCGCGGCATCCGTACCACCTACCTTGAAGATCATCACCCGGCTCACATGCCCTGCCTTGAGATCATGCGCCTTGAATGGGCTCATGCAGCTGAAGAAGCACGACGCCTGGACATGCGACTGGTGGCTGTCTGGGCGGCCGAAGCAGGCTGCCACGATCAGGATGCAAGCAAAAAGCATGCGCTTTATGTCTATATGTCGTTTGCACATCCCGAACATCGCCATGCACTACTGCGTACGGAACTTTCGCCCGACAAGCCTGAGCTGCCGAGCATCTGTGATCATTATATCGCTGCATGCCGGATGGAGCGTCATATACAGGATATGTTCGGCATCCAGCTCACCAACATCCCGGACCCACGCCCATGGATCAAGCACGAGCACTGGCCGCGTGATGCCTATCCGCTGCGCTCGGACTTTAAAGCTTCATCGATGGCTGCCTGCGATCATGGCGATTATGCATATGTTCAATCGGGTAGCGAAGGCGTTTACGAAATTCCTGTCGGACCCGTTCATGCCGGCATTATCGAGCCGGGTCATTTCCGTTTCCTTGCTGTGGGCGAACAGATTCTGAATATGGAACAACGTTTTGGCTATGTACACAAGGGCATTGAACGGGCCATGCAGGGAAAAAGCGCCGAAGATGGTGTCTGCCTTGCCGCCCGCGTATCCGGGGATACAAGCGTGGGGCATGCCTGGGCTTTTGCGCATGCATGCGAATATGCCGGAGATATTGAGATTCCCAAACGCGCCAGCTACCTCAGAGCTGTGCTTTGCGAACGCGAGCGCATGGTCAATCATATTGGCGATATTGGCGCGATCTGCAACGATGCAGCCTTTGCATTCATGCATGTCCAGTGTTTGCGCCTGCGGGAAGATATGGCGCGTTTGCATGCCAAACTCTTCGGCCACCGTTTACTCATGGATACCATCGTTCCGGGCGGGGTCGTCCATGACCTCAACAGCGAGCAGCGCGCCGAACTCAGGCAGCAAACTGTTGATCTGGCTGCCGAAGTTGAACACCTTCGTTCAATCTATGCCGACCATCCGTCTATTCAGGAGCGCGTCATCGGCTCAGGAGCCGTTAGCATTGAAGATGCACGCGATCTCGGTCTGCTGGGCTTTGCCGGGCGCGCCTCCGGGGACTATCCCGACGAACGTATTGAGGAGGCCTATGCCCCCTATGATGAACTTGAAGTCGGCATCGCCAGGGGTGAGCTGGGCGATGTGGCAACGCGAGTCTGGGTGCGCTTTGAAGAGATTGCCTATGCAGCCCGCATGATTGTGCAATTACTGGATCAACTTCCCGACGGTGATATTTGTATGCATTGGCAAGCGCCGGAGGCTGGGGTGTCCGGATTTGCAGCCATCGAAAGCTGGCGCGGCGAAATTGCCACGTGGGTGCGGTTTGGCGAGGGTGGACTGATCGACCGCTATTTCGTGCGCGACCCCTCAGCCATCAACTGGCTGGGCCTGGAGCTGGCCGTCCGTGAAGTGCCGGTGCCGGACTTCCCTTTGAACAACAAATCTTTCAACTGCTCCTACTCTGGGAACGATCTGTGAGAATAACATGCTGAGAATTCTGAATCAGATATTCAAAGTCGGCACACTGACCGAGCCACTGGCCTCAAGCGACAAGTTTGAGGTGACCGGTAAGCAACTGGAGACGGCTATCCGCAAACGCTTTGCCGGATCTCTGGCCATTCGCGCCGTCGATGCGGGATCGTGCAACGGTTGCGAACTGGAAATCCACGCTACAAACAATGCATATTATGACATTGAGCGCTTCGGCGTTCATTTTACCGCCAGCCCGCGTTTCGCCGATATGCTACTGGTCACGGGGCCTGTGACACGGAATATGGAAACGGCACTGAAAATGACCTATGACGCCACACCATCACCCAAGCTTGTTGTCGCCATGGGTGATTGTGCAGCCAATTGCGGCGTCTTCGGCAAGGATAACTACGCCATTGCAGGCGCCGTGTCAGACATTAT
>CAZDJY010000062.1:0-1999 GCA_964505835.1 uncultured Zetaproteobacteria bacterium
TATAAAACCAGCTCCCGTCTCTATCGATCCATCAAAATCACCAGTGCCCTATCGGTCTTGCTTTTGTGTTTGCCAGCATCCGGCTGGGCAACCAAGGTATATTCACCCATCGTTGAAGGTGGGGAGTTGGAGATTGAAGCACAGAATGATTTCGTCCGCGATGCCGATCCAGCAAAAGATGGTTCCAGCAAACACCAGATTGAGCTCTCCTATGGTGTCACGGAACGATGGCAGACAGGCCTTTACGGCGTTTTTGAAAACAAGCCGGGACAATCCTTATCCTACACGCAAACAAAATGGGAAAATGTCTTTCAACTGTTTGAGCAGGGGGAGAATTGGATCGATAGCGGCCTGTATTTGGAATACGTCAGGTTGGCCGCATCGCAAAAGAAGCCGGACATCTTTGAGGTCAAACTACTGCTTGAAAAGCCCGTTGCAGAACTTGTGCACACATTGAATATGACGGTAAAAAAGCCTCTGGGGCATTCCGCTCAAGGAACAACCTGGGGCTATTCCTGGCGCAGCCGATGGAAAATAAATCCACATTTCGAGCCGTCGATAGAAGCCTATGGGACGCTGGGGAAGATTGGCAAAATCGCGGCGCCAGGGACAACAAGCCACCTCTTAGGCGCTGCAGTGCACGGCAAGCTGTTTGCCGACCTGAAGTACGATGCAGGCTACTTATTCGGACTGACCCGGGGGAGTCTGGACAGCCTTATCAAACTCAATATGGACTTCGAATTTTAACCTTGCCCCCTAAAGCCGGCGATTCACTGAAGCAAATCAGCGATCCTCAATCGGCACGTAATGATTTCCGTGCTCACCGATATACATCTGCGATGGACGATAGATACGCCCATGACCCAGCTGTTCCTTCCAATGGGCCAGCCAGCCGGACACGCGGGCTACGGCAAAGATCGGCGTAAACAAATCGGTGGGAATGCCCAGCTTGCGATAAACGATGCCTGAATAGAAATCGACATTCGGGCAAACACCCTTCTTGCCCAGTGTGCCGGCCGATAATTCTTCAATATGCCGTGCGATTTCGTAGGTTGGATCCTCACCCATCTTCTCGGTCAACTTCACATACAACTTCTGCAACAGCGTGGCGCGCGGATCCTTGGTTTTGTACACGCGGTGCCCAAGGCCTGAAATCTTCGCTTTTTTCTTCAGTTTTTCGTGCAAATACGCTTCAGCCCTATCCACCGAGCCGATTTCATCGAGCATTTCCAATACATCCTCATTGGCGCCCCCGTGCAACGGGCCGGCCAGAGTGCCGATCGCGGCACTGATCGAAGTATACGGATCAGCATGCGTGGAAGCGGTAACCAGCGTCGAAAATGTACTGGCATTCATCGTGTGTTCGGCATGCACGATCAACGCGACATCCATAATACGAGAAGTCAGTTCATACGGTTCCTCGCCGGTCAGCATATAATAGAAATTGGCAGCATGGGGCAAATCGTCGCGCGGGGCGATAGGATCATCCCCATGGCGCATACGTGCGTGGGCAGCCACCAGCGTGGGCATCTTGGCGATCAGTTTCAGACAGATATCGCGCACCGTCACATCATCCAGTCCGCCCTCCAGACTATGCGGCAGCGGATAAAACATGCCGAGTGCAGCAACGGTCGCCTGCAACGAATCCATCGGATGGGCAGACTCGGGAAAGCATTTCATCATATCACGGATACGAAATTTCATGCGCCGATGAAGCCTTAGCTCAGCATCAAATTCGGCCAGCTCGGTCTGAGTGGGCAATTGACCGTAGAGCAGCAGATAGGAGGTTTCCTCGAATGACGATTGCTCGGCCAACTCCTCGATATCAATACCGCGATATTCCAAATGGCCGCGCTGGCCATCAACAAAGGATACCGATGATTCAGCCACCGGTATGCCGGCCAGACCGGGTGAAAAGCATTTAATTTCAGCTGTAGCCTTATGTTCCGTCATCTCTGTTGACTCCCTTGATACATCACCGGCAGCTCGCCGCCGCATT
>CAZDJY010000062.1:2099-7797 GCA_964505835.1 uncultured Zetaproteobacteria bacterium
AAACGATGCCTTGGCATACGCAGCAGACGCGACGGTGTCCCGGCAACGACCCGATAGGGCGAAGAGAAGCCGCGCAGTAATCCGCCCAGATGAAAAACGTCACCCGGATGCATCGAAGCCAGCAGCTCCTCGCTGCCATCCTTCTCTCGCCTGACCAATAACATCGTTCCGGCTTGCACAAGGAATGCATTCGGGTCTTCCACTCCCTGTTCAATCAATATCTGTCCGGCCTGCATGGCTGTGTTTTCAAAACACATCGTGACCCGCCGGCGATCCACTTCGTTGAATAACTTGAAGATGTCATGCTGGGAAAGAATGCGCAGTACAAGCCGGTGTCGAAACAGATGTTCCAGCATTGGACGCAGTGCCTCATCCTCGGACAGCAGCGACTCGATGCGCTCATACGGCAATTCAAATAATACCACATCCGTTGCACAGCAAAGGCTCGCGGCCCGACGCATGCCGGTAAAATAGGCCAATTCCCCGAGTAGGCAGGGGCGACCCTCACTGCCGGTGATCGTGCGCACGCTTTCGCCCGGCACCAACACATCCACCTCGCCACTGACAAGCAACCACATATGGCCGGCCTGATCGCCTAAGGCACAAAGCATCTCGCCAGCCTTGAAAGTGCGCTCGTAGGCATGATCAAACAGACGTCCGACAAGCCTTGCCTCGCTCTCATCGCGCTCGGAATCGACCACCCTGGCGCTCATGTCCTGTTCGCTTTCGACCATCATTTCACGCAACCGGACCATGCTTTCTTCCACCAGCGCCGTGTCTTCATCCGGTGAACCGCTATAATGCTGCATCAGTGACCGGTAGGCATCCATGGCCTCGGTATAATCGCCGGTACGCTCGCAGGAGTAGGCATAGTGCAGCTGCACCTCGCGGTCGCGTCGCCAGACAGGCGATTGCCACAGCTGCGCATACAGACGACGGGCCGTTTCAAAGTCACTGCCGGCAGCTGCCTCGCGCGCCTGACGAAAGATATCGTTATAATCTATTGCCAAGGCTTAATCTCCCTCTGGATGAGCATCGCTGAACGCCAGTTTTCGATCAGCTGACCACAAATAATCATCGGCCGGGCGCATGACCTGCAAATGCGCCGGCTTTTCACTAAACTGCATTATAGCAGGCATAATCCAGGGTCGCCGCAAAGCAAATGGCTCGAACTGCTGACGCTTCAAATGCAGAACCTGCACCGGGGTTGCACAGACAATCCGATAGGGGCTGGAAAAGCCTTGCAACAGGCCGCCCAGATGTACGATGTCACCCGGCAACACACTGACCACCAACTCGCCCGTATCACTTTCAAATTGCTCGCCACGCGCATCATCCTCGGAATGCATATAAAACAGACATCCGGTCTGTAGCATAAAACATCCGTCATACTCACAGCCGGCTTCAACCAGCACATGACCCGGCTCGTAATACTCCAACTCGAACACATCGACCAGACGTCTTCGATCGATATCGTTGATGCGGTTAAAAATAATATGCTGTGAAAGCACCGGCATCACCCAGCGCTCACGCGCCAGATTTTCAAAGCCTTCGGCAAAGAGCTTATCGTGGATACAGCGCTGATAGATATCGGCGCCGGGAATCTCAACAACGCCGACTTCATTATCAGCAATTAACGTCGCCAGACGCCTTTGTCGCGTGAATACGCCGATTTCCCCGACCAGCATCACCGAACGATCCTGGGCATGCAGATAATCGGGCTCATCGTATTCGGGCAACTCCACTCGCAATGATCCGTATTGCAACAGCCACAGAGAATCCGGCGTATCACCGACCTTGCACAGGAGATCCTGAGGCCGCAGTTGTCGAATTTGTCCCATGCCGCACAAGGCTTCAGTCATTTCCGATTCGGATAAAGGCTGACTGAACGCATCACCCTCCGGTTCACCATCTTCACAAGCAGCCTCATCACCCTTGGGTAAAGCAGCAATCATCAGGGTTAGCGATTCCGCTGCCGCCAGCTCGCCTATTTGCAGATATTGCTCTTGCACCTGCTGATAAACCCGCGTCGCCTCGTCAATATCACCGCATTTTTGCGCACACCAGGCATAGCGCATGCGCAGATCAAGATTGGCCTGATGCTCCGGCCTGGCCATCGCTTCGGCATATAAATCCCTTGCCGATTCGTAATCCTCGGCAGAGACAGCCTTGCGGGCCTTGCGTAACAACGAGCCAGCCATCAGCTGTGCACGCCTCGACCCAGGGGGTGACTGCGATTTACAGCATCGTGCAGCCTGGCGCGAGTCACATGAGTATAAATCTCCGTGGTCGTAACATGGGCATGCCCAAGCAGCATCTGTACGGCTCGCAGGTCCGCCCCGTGATTGAGCAAATGTGTCGCAAAGGCATGGCGCAATGTATGCGGGGATGGCAAGGGGGAAATCCCCTGAGCCTCGGCATAAGCCCTTAAACGCAGCCAGAAGTTCTGCCGGCTCATGGCCTTGCCGGCCCGTCCGGCAAATACAAAGGGACTGGCAGGCAAAGCGGGCCGCAGGCTCAACCATTCACCCAGCCAGCGACCCGCTTCCTCGCCATAAGGTACAAGCCGTTCCTTATCACCCTTGCCGACCACGCGTAATAATCCCGCCGCACGATCGATATGCGCTAGCCTCAGGCCAACCAGTTCGCTGACCCGCATGCCCGTTGCATATAACAATTCAAGCATACAACGATCACGCACACCTGTCGGTCGGCTAACATCGGGTGCTGCCAGCAAGGACTCGACATCCTTCTCGCTGAGCAGTTTGGGTAGAGGCCGGCTTTTGCGCAGCTTGGGAAGGTTGCGCGCCGGATGGTCCTCGCGCATGCCCTGATCTTGCAGGAAATTAAACCAGGTCGACAAAGCGCTGCGCCGACGTTGGATGGTGCTTTCTCTCATGCCCTGCCGCTTCAAGGACGCCAGGTATTGCAGGATTGCCTGAGAATCGGCTTCCATCAGGCTCGAGCTCTGAGCCCGAAGAAACCTGCCCGCATGCAACAGATCCGAGTGATAAGACGATGTCGTCCGTGCGGACCAGCCGCGCAACATGGCCAAACGGCGCAGCAGTCCGTCAACCGTATCCTCGCTGCTGTTCATTTGCATTGTCCCGGCCGTTCCCATTGCCTGAGTATAATGCCAAGCAAGGCTGATGACTAACCGCTGTTTCTTCATTCGCACATGTAATCATTAGCTGATAGGCTTGCTGGCAAGAAAAACAAGGCAAAAACACAGGCGTTCAGCAACAAAAAAGCCCGCAATCACATGGATTACGGGCTTGAATGAAGTAGGTGAACTACATTATGTAGTTGGTCTACTGAATGGTACCGAGGACTGGAGTCGAACCAGCACTTCCAGAAGGAAACTAGCACCTGAAGCTAGCGCGTCTACCAATTCCGCCACCTCGGCAAAGCCTCCACAGCAGAGCTGCGAGAGGCGCGCAATCATAAGATGGAGCACACACGTGTCAAGAAAGAAGAAAGCACCCAGCGGCAGGAAAAACGTATGGCCCGACAAGCCGGCTAAACGACAGGCTGACAAACCCACAAGCCGCAGGCGTAGCGACAAAGCAAGCGATTCCGCCCCCGCAGCGCAGCAGGACAGAAAACCGGGCCGCCGATCGAGAGGCGATGCTATCCGCGAAGATAGCCAGAAAGCAGGAGACGCATCCTTAAACCGCCGGGATCGGGGCAAGCAGGGCGGAAAAGATCGTCCAACGCGCGGCGGCAAGCGCCCCTTGCGGCATGGCGACAGAAAGCAGAGACGACAAAGCGGCAAGGAAAGCAACCAGCAGACCTGGACAGGCCGGGTCTCGGCCCATCCGGATGGCTTCGGCTTTGTCGACGTGCAGGGCCTCGAAAAAGGCATCTTCCTGCCGCACGAGGAAATGCGCGACCTGATGCACGGCGATACCGTTGAGGTGCGCTGCGTCAAGCGACGCGGACGTGAGTCTGGCGAGGTGGTGCGCGTGGTTGAGCATGCGCCATCCATTCTCGTCGGCGAGTTCAGAATCCAGTCCGGCGTTGGCATGGTTCTTCCTCGCTCCCGCAAGGTGCCGCAGAACATCATGGTTGCTTCCCGCGACAGCGGAAGTGCTACCGATGGCGACTGGGTGCGTGTGGAAATCAAGCGCGGCAGCCGCCCGTTGCGTGGCCGCGTGGTGGAAGTCCTTGGTCAGGATCTTACCCCCGCCCGTTTGATCGACATCGTCGTGGCTGAGCTGGATCTGCCACACGAGTTTCCGGCACTGGCCGATGCTGAAGCGGCGCGCTATCGCGATGAAGTGAGCGAGGCCGACTGCAAAGGGCGGAAGGACTTAACAGGCTTGCCTTTCGTCACCATCGACGGCGCTGATGCGCGGGATTTTGATGATGCCATCTGCATCCTGCCCCGCGGCGAAGGCTTTGAGGCATGGGTCGCGATTGCCGATGTGGCCCATTATGTACACCCGAATTCTGCCCTTGATAAGGAAGCGCTGGAACGCTCCAATTCATTTTATTTTCCGGACCGGGTCATTCCGATGCTGCCGGAAAAGCTTTCCAATGGTCTTTGTTCGCTGAATCCGCACGTGCCTCGTCTGGCGATGGCTGTGCGCATGCGCTTTGATGCCAACGGCAAACGCCATGCGATCCACCCCTACGAGGCGGTGATCCATTCGCATGCCCGGCTGACCTACGAACAGGCTTCCGAATGGGTGGATGACAGGAATGAGGCAGCCATCGAAGATGCCACCGTGCGCAACATGCTTGACGATGCAGCACGTTTGTTCAGAAAGCTTCAGATCCGGCGCGAGCAGCGCGGGGCGCTGGATCTCGATGTTCCCGAGGTGCGCGCCGTGCTGCACGAAGGGCGCGTCACCGACATGAGTTCCTCCGATCGTAATACGGCCCATCATTTGATCGAAGAAATGATGTTGGCAGCAAACACCGCCATCGCGGAATACTTCGATGCCAAGCAGTCTGCACTGCTGTACCGCGTGCATCCGGCGCCGGAAAATGAATCCATCGAATCACTGAATGAATTCCTGGCTCCGTTCGGCCTGGCCGTACATCTTCCGGGAGCCAAGGCAAAGGAGGATCGGGTTCGCCCCGCTGATGTGCAGCGCGTTCTCGAGCAGTCCGAAGGCAAGCCCTTTTCCCATGTGCTGCACAGGCTCGTACTGCGCTCCATGCAGCAGGCCCGCTATACCCCTGAGAATGAAGGACATTTCGGCCTTGCCTACAGCAGTTATGCCCACTTCACCAGCCCGATTCGGCGTTATGCGGATTTGACCGTACACCGCCGCCTGAAAGCCCTGATCCGAGGGGAGAATCCGGACAAGGTGCAACCGGCCAAAACCCTGGCCAGCATCGGCGAACAAACCTCGATTCAGGAGCGCAAACAACAGCGCGGCGAATGGGATACTCAGGCCATGCTGGCCGCGCTGTACCATCAGAAGGATGTCGGAAAAACCATGACAGCGCGCATTTCAGGGCTGACCAAACGTCGCATCTTCTTTGAACTTGAGGGAACCCTGGCTGAAGCGGCTCTGGATGTAGATGCCCTAAGCGGCCTGTTTGATCTGGATGACAGGAATCATCGACTGGTGGCGCGTCAGGCTGGCATGGCCTATGCGCTTGGGGATGCGCTCAGTGTGCGTATTGATGGAACCGATCCTGTACGCGGTCAGATCAATGTATCACTTGTCCCTTCCGAAACAGA